>JAHECH010000556.1 GCA_024641835.1 Deltaproteobacteria bacterium | reverse complement strand
TCCCGCTGTTCCCCTCGACTTCGCTCGGGGCCAGGGGTTTCCCCCATAGATAAACCGTGAAAAGACAGCGCCCTCCCGCCAGTCACATCCAGAAAAGGCATCATCGGCCTTCCATCCTTCCAGCACCAGCTTGAACCTAGCGCTTATGCCCGGCAGGGGGAGGGTCGCGCAGAGGATTATGTCGAGGTATTTCTGGGACACGATACTAGCCGCCCTTTATACCAGAAAAATCTTAGCTGAGAATCAGATGTGGAGTTCCGCGATGTCTCCGTCTTGGAGGATATAGTCGCGCTGGACCATCTGGCCGTCGTACACTGATTTTCCCCATACCCGTGCGAACTTCAGCTTCTCCCTGAAGTCCTTGTGGATCTTCGTGGCCAGATCTCCAAGGGTACTGCCTTTGGGAAGCACAAATGGCGCCATCAGGTCAGCCTCCTTCCCAGGCGCTTTGGTGTAAACACGGATGATATGGGAAAGATCATAGATCTTCTCAATCAGAGCCATCAGGTTTTTCCCCGCGTTGACAGAGACCCCCAGGCTCGGGAGTTTCACCTCCGATAGCTCCAGGAAAGCCTGGAAGTCCTCTTCATCTTCCCTCCGATCCATTTTGTTGACCACTACCACCACCTTCTTGATAAACGGTGGCTTGGTCAGATCTTCGGGAATTGGCACGCCCTCAGGAAAGATGCGCCATCCCCAGAGAATAGAAAGCGTATCTTCCAGTTGCTGAAGTGGGTCGGCATGGAGGTCTAAAAGGACCATGAGGATGTCCGCCCTTCTAAGCAAGTCAACCATCCATGGATCTGTGTATTCTTTGGTGATGGGAGGGGTATCGATCAACTGGAATTGAATGTTTTCATAGTGTGCCATTCCCGGCGTGGGTTTCCACGTGGTGTGAGGGAATTCGGCCACTTTTGGGCTGGCATTGGTCAATTTCTCTACAAGGGCTGACTTGCCTGCGTTTGGAGGGCCAATCACTGCAACCTGAGACGCCCCTTCCCTGTCTATGGAATAGGCGGTTGCCTGCCTGGCCCCTCCTTTTTTCTGCTGGGACTCATCCTTGAGCTTAGCGATCCTGCGACGGAGATCTGCCTTGAGTTTATCCGTGCCCTTGTGCTTCGGCATAATGGCGAGCATTTCCTCAAGGGCCTCAATCTTATCCTCCGGCGTTCTGGCCTCCCGGTATCGCTTCTCCGCCTCAAAATACATCGGTGGCAGATTGGCAGGCATGCTTTAAACTCCTTGCGGCGGGAGATTTCCTCAACTGCGGGGAGTCGTATTCAGAAAAAATAGATTCGTTTAAAAGTGCTTGCATGGGGCCGCCAAACCCGGGAAGGGCTGGGGCCTTTTCCGACATGCGGCTCGCTGTAAGAGATTCCTTTTTGTGAGCCCATGTAAACACTTTTGACCGTTACGAAAAAATTACCAGAAACGAAGGATTTTCTCAACCCTTGCCTAGGCCGCAGAGCATAGAAACTTCTTGAAAAGACTCCCGATTCATGCCAGTCTTAATCAAATATTTTACAATCGAGAAAACCTATGTCTATCCCGAAAAGAACCCTTGGCCGCACCGGGTTCGAAGCCACTATCCTCGGTCTCGGCGGCGAAGGAATCCTCAGGACCTACGGTTATGAGGAGCAGGCTTATAAGCTCATCAATCGCGCGCTTGACCTGGGAATCAACTACTTTGAATCCGCGAGAGCCTATTCAGGCAGTGAATCCTATTACGGACTGGCTTTAAAGGAGAGGCGGAAGGAGATCTTCCTTACGAGCAAATCACATGCGAGGGACAAGAAGGGGGCGCGGTCCCATCTTGAGGAAACCCTCAAGAGCATGAATACCGATCACCTTGACCTCTGGCAGGTTCATGATGCGAGGACACAGGAGGAAGTCGAAGAGATCTTCGGTCCTCAGGGTGCGATTCGAGCCTTTGAGGAAGCAAAAGAGAAAGGCATGACGAGATTCATCGGCGTCACCGGTCATCATGATCCCCTGATTACAAGGCGTTGCATGGAGAGCTTCGATTTTGACACAGTCTTGATCCCTGTCAATCCTGCGGAGCCTGTTTACAAGAGCTACATTGACCAGGTCATCCCCATCGCACGTCAAAGAGGAATGGGCATTGTAGCCATGAAGATTTACTTCAGGGGGTTTGCCTCAAAGCTCCCATGGTTCAGCAGCATGGAGCCCTTCTTCCGCTTCGCTCTTTCGCAACCTGTGAGCCTTGCCGTGATCGGGTGTGATGACACTAAGCAGTTGGAGCAAAACGTCGCCTTTGCCAGCTCCTTTCACCCCATGCCGGAAGATGAAAAACAGGACCTTATCGATGATGTGTACCCCTACGGCAGAAAGCTCATGTATTATAAACAGTGACAAGTCACAAGTGACGAGTGACGAGAACTTCTTCTTCGTCTTACCTTTCTTTCGTGTTTTCGTGGTTCATGTCTTTGTCCTTCTGATTTTAGGCACTTTAGCTCACTTTAGGCATTTTAGGCACTTGCATTATGAAAGCGATGATTCTTGCAGCCGGACTGGGGACCAGGCTTCGACCGCTCACCGATAGGAAGCCCAAGGTTCTCATGCCTGTGGCCAACAGGCCCATCATTGCGAGAGTCATCGATTATCTCAAGGCACACGGGTTTTCACAGCTCATGGTCAATGCCCATCATCATCATCGACAGCTGGTGGATTATGTGGACAACGGAAGGCCTTTCGGACTGCCTATCGACATCCGTGTGGAGCCTGAGATTCTGGGAACCGGAGGAGGAATCAAAAACACTTCGGATTTCTGGGATGATGACCCCTTCGTGGTGATCAACGGGGACATTCTGACGGATATCAACCTCACTCACGCCTACGAGGATCATCTCAAATCAGGTGCTCTCGTCACTCTCATCGTTCATGACTGCGCACCTTTTAATCAAATAGAGATCGATGAACACGGGAACATTCTGGATATTGCCAGGCAAAATCTTCCTGGGAGATGGGCTTTCACCGGGATTCACATCATGAACCCTGAATTGCTTTCACACATCCCTGGCAGCGTCTTTTATGACATCATTGTTTGCTATCAAGAGCTGATCGCTTCTGGAAAAGCAATCCGTGCTTTCGTATCCAAGAACCATTACTGGCGAGATATTGGCACTGTCCAGAGCTATATGGACGCGAACCGGGAACTTTCAGAGAAAAAGATTCTCATCGGCCCCGGCTGTCAGATAGATCCTTCCGCGAGATTCAAGGATTGGGCTGTGGTTGGGGCGCACAGTATTATCGGACAACACGTGGAGATTGCAAGATCCGTCCTCTGGGAAGGGGCAGCTGTGAAAGAGAGGGTGCGAGTCGTCAACAGTGTAGTGACTTCCTCAAAAGCCGTAGAATATGATCTTATCCGGGAAGTCCTGTAGATCCTGATTTCTATTCTTTGTGATATCGGCTCGTGGACTCACCATCGGGATAGGCAGTGGAAACGAGTCCGCCTGTCATCATGGCCAGAGCTGGGGATTTGCCATATCCCGATGTTCTGCCAGTGCCTTCAACAGCACGGGCTTCACAGGCGGTCTCGGGTTGAGATGGCCTATGCTTTCAGGAGGAAGATTCTTCTCTCGCGCGATCATTTCCTGCATCAGAGGACCGCACATCCGGCCCTGGCAAGGGCCCATGCCCATGCGGGTCATGCGTTTCACTTCGCGCATATCCATCGCGCCTTCGGCAAGCGCTTTGGCGAGCGCTTCGGTGAGCGCTTCCTTGATCTGTCCTAAGGTGATCTCTTCGCACCGGCAGACAATCGTGTCCTCCTGCGCCAGCTCGAAAAGGCCGGACCGAGGCGCTGAGACTTCGTCAAGGACTCTCCGCAATCGCATCACCCCACCCAGGCGC
>JAHECH010000555.1 GCA_024641835.1 Deltaproteobacteria bacterium | reverse complement strand
GTGTCCACGGCAATCACCCCTTCAACCATGCTGGAGAGCACAGCCTCAAGCTCATTGCGCTGGGAGGTGATCGTGTTGATTCGGTCCCGGAGTTCCGCAGCCATCTGATTCATGGTTTCGCCAAGGCTGCTCATCTCTTCCCATTCGGACAGAGCCAGCCTATGCTGAAACTCGCTCCTGGCAAAAGCCTCAGCCCCCCTCTTCATTTCCTCGATAGGCTTCCGGATACGGCGAAAAACGAGGAGGCTGAGGACCGCTGCAAAAGCGGCGATGATCAAGCCGGCGAGGGCAATCTCGATCTCGATCCCCGTGAACGTTTCATCGATCGCATTCAGCGGAAGGGATGTGCGGACAACGGCCACCGTGCGCTCGTTTTTTTTCAGAGTCACAGCCACGTACATCATCTTCTTATGAAGGGTTGGGCTGTATCTCGTGGATGTGCCTCTTCCGCTATTCAAAGCTTCATTGATCTCAGGCCTGTCTAGATGATTATCCATCCGGGAAGGATCTTCATCGGAGTCGGCCACGACCTTCCCCCACGGCAGGATCACCGTGAAGCGCGTCGACACCGTTGTTCCCAGCTTCTTTGAAAACGCGTCGATACCGCTACTGGTAGGGGATTCAAAACGATCCAGGATCAGGCTTTCGAAAAGGAGGGCCCGGGTGTAGAGATCAGCTTCTATCTGTTTCAGAAGAGAATTCCTCACGGATTTCGAGGCATACCATGTCACCGCTACCAGGGAGATGAGCGTGATTAATAGGTACGAGAAGAAGAGCTGCCAGAGAAGCCGTTTCTTTCTTGCCATCTCCTATTCCTTGAACCGGTAGCCCACACCCCTCACGGTTTCAACCCATTTGGAAGCGCTCCCGAGTTTCTTCCGTAACCCGACGATCTGCACATCCACCGAGCGGTCTGTGACAAAGTAATCGTCTCCTTTGACCGCATCCACGATCTGGGAGCGGGTGAAGACCCAGCCGGGCCTTCTGGCGAGAAAGCTGAGAATTCCGAATTCGGTCATGGTTAACAGCACTGGCTTGTTATTCACGAGTACTTCATGGCGTCCGGGATGGATCATAAGATCGTGCCTTTTGAAAAGGGACTTCTCATCCGGGGGCTGCTCGTCTTTACGCCGCAGGACAGCCCGCAATCTCGCCACCAGAATTTTCCGGCTGAAAGGCTTGGTGATGTAGTCATCAGCACCCAGTTCCAGGCCTGTGACGATATCCGATTCTTCTCCTTTGGCCGTCAACATGACGACGGGGATGTTCTTTGTGGAAGATTCACCCTTGAGGCGCCTCGCCACCTCCAGTCCATCCATTCCTGGAAGCATCAGGTCGAGGAGAATCAAGTCTGGGTTCTCGGACCGCACCGCGGACAAGGCCTCCTCTCCTGTCGATGCGCAGGCAACCTGATATCCTTCCTTTGTGAGATTGAATCTCAGAAGCTCGAGGATGTCTTCTTCATCATCTACCACGAGGATTTTCTGTTTTGCCATGACCCTTTCGCCCGTTCCCAGGAGAAATGGGCTCCGCGATCCTCTTTTCGCCTCTCCTGTCCTTCTCGATAACAGGGGCAGGCAAAGCATCTACTCTCTCCCCTGTTAGAAACTTGTTAGAATCTCATGAGGTTATTGTAAGATTGACGTAAAGATAGCGCTAAAGAGGCGCACCTTCTCCGAATCGGAGGGACACCTCACCATGGATGATTTTTTGCTCTTTTCCCTCCCCGTCCTCGATGATCAGGGCTCCATCCTGATCAATACGAAGTGCCTTTCCAGTGATCTTCAGCTGATCTGACTCAATCACCACTTGCTTTCCCAAGACCAGGGAAAAATCATTCCACCGTTCATACACTTTTTCTATTCTTCCTGAGAGCACGTCGTTGTAATACGCTTCGAATTGCACCAGGATCTCAACGAGCAGTTCGTTTCGAGAGACCCTCTTTCCGATTTCTGCCTGGAGACTTGTGGCAAGGCGGGACATGGTCTCCCCTTCTGCCGGATACCAGTTCACATTCAGGCCGAGGCCTAACACCACCCACTCAACTCTCCTATCCCTTGCCGCGAATTCCGTAAGAATTCCGGCGAGCTTTTTCCCTCCCACATAAAGGTCGTTCGGCCATTTGATCATGCAGGATAAACCGGTCCTTTTTTTCACAGCCTCGATGCACGCCAGGGCGAGGATCATGGTGAGGGAGAAAACTTTATCCACAACGAGGGTGGGCCTTAACAGAATGGAAAAGGTCAGGTTCGCTCTTCCCGGCGACACCCAGGACCTGCCCCTTCTTCCCCTGCCCGCGGTCTGCTCCTCTACGATAACGATGGCTCCCTCTGCTGCTCCGGCCGAGGCGAGTTCCTTGGCCAGCCTGTTGGTCGAATCGACAGTCTCGAGATAAACGATGTGGGTGGCGAAAAGGGATTGCCCTAATCCTCCCTTGATCGCATCTGGGTTAAGCCCATCATTCACCATGAGGGGTAACTCCTTTGCCGCCCTCCTTGGGCCTTTCTAGGCGGGATACGGGGGGGAAAACCGAAAGAGATTGGGCTCTTAGTCTTCCATGAGTTTGGCCACGCCGACGACTTTTTCGCCCTCTGCGAGCTCTATCAGCTTCACTCCCTGGGTGTTCCTCCCGATGATGGAGATATCCGCTACACGAAGGCGAATGATCTTTCCGTGGCCGGTGATGATCATGAGTTGATCCTGGTCCGTGATCTGATAGGCATAAACTACAGGGCCGTTTCGCTGGGTGGTCTTGATGGTCAGAATGCCTTTCCCACCTCTTCCCTGGACTCGGTACTCCTCAGTCCTGGTGCGTTTTCCAAACCCATTCTCTGTGACCGTCAGAATAGTGGCGCCCTCATCCAGCACTTCCATGCCGACAACCCTGTCTCCGCGCTCCATCCTGATGCCGATATTGCCGGCAGCGACCCTTCCCATCTCACGGATCTCGGACTCATGAAAGCGGATGGATTTCCCGAGCCGGGTGGTGAGGAAGATATCCTGAACGCCGGTGGAGACTCGCGCGCCGATGAGCTCGTCTTCTTCGTTGATCCTGATGGCGACGATGCCTCCAGCTCGCGGGTTGCTGTATGCCGAGAGTTCGGTCTTCTTCACGAGTCCATCCGTGGTCGCCATGACCACGTATTTTCCTGTTTCAAAAGTCCTCACAGCCAGCGTCGTCGCTACCCTCTCCCCGTGCTGAAGTTCGAGCAAATTCACGATCGCCTTTCCCCGGGACATCCGGCCCGCTTCTGGAATCTCATGCACCTTTTTCCAGTGGACCCTCCCTTTATTGGTAAAGAAGAGAAGATAGTCGTGAGAAGAAGCGACAAAAAGAAGCTCCACGAAATCTTCTTCCTTGGGCCTCACCCCCGTGAGCCCTTTGCCGCCCCGCCGCTGCGCCCTGTACAGGCTGATGGGATTCCTCTTGATGTAGCCCTCATGGCTCACGGTGACAACCATATCCTCTTCAGCGATGAGATCTTCCACATCGATCTCGCCGGCGTCATGAAGGATCTCGGTACGGCGCTCATCGCCAAAATACTCCCTGATTTCCTTCATTTCGTCTTTGATGATCTGAAGCACCATGGCGGGGCTTTCCAAAATGGCTTTGAAGCGGGAGATGCTTTTGAGCAGATCCTGATACTCGGAATTGATCTTCTCTCGCTCAAGGCCGGTGAGTCTCTGAAGACGCATATCCAGGATGGCTTGGGCCTGTATCTCCGTGAGGGAGAAGTCTGCCATGAGCCGGGCTTTCGCCTCCTTTGGATCTGAGGATGAACGGATGGTCTCGATCACCTCATCCAGAAAATCAAGCGCTTTCTTGAGGCCCTCGAGGATGTGAGCACGCTCTTCCGCCTTTCTGAGATCGTAGATGGT
>JAHECH010000554.1 GCA_024641835.1 Deltaproteobacteria bacterium | reverse complement strand
CGGCGCCCGGCCTGAAGAAATCATCTTTACGAGCGGCGGCACTGAAAGTGACAATGCAGCCATCAGATCAGCCCTAGCGGGTCGCCCAGAAAAGCGCCATGTTCTCACCAGTCAGGTGGAGCATCCAGCCATCCGATCCCTGTGTCGCCATCTCTCAAAGCAGGGGTACCGAATCACAGAAATCCCCGTCAACAGCAGAGGCGATATGGACATGGCCGCATACCGGCAAAACCTTACCCCTGACACTGCCATCGTTTCCCTGATGTGGGCGAATAATGAAACTGGAGTCATTTTCCCGGTGGAAGAGGCGGCAGAACTCGCCCATGAGAAGGGTATTCCTTTTCACACAGACGCAGTCCAGGCTGCAGGCAAGATTCCTATAGACCTCAGGGCTGGCGCGATGGATATGCTTTCCATCTCAGGCCACAAGCTTCACGGCCCTAAAGGAATCGGAGTTCTTTATGTCCGGAACGGCACCCGGTTCACGCCTTTTATCATCGGAGGCCACCAGGAAAGAAACCGCCGGGCCGGGACAGAGAACGCCCCCGCAATCATCGGGCTGGGAAAGGCTTGCGAGCTGGCGGCCCGCCGAGTGGAAGAAGAAAACATGAGGGTAAAACAACTGAGGGATAGACTTGAAGCATCCATCCTGTCGAAGGTGCCGTATACCCATGTGAATGGAGGCGATGTGCCACGCCTTCCTAATACGAGCAACATCAGCTTTGAATTCGTAGAGGGCGAAGCCATCCTTCTTCATCTGGATGAGTACGGCATTTGCGCATCCACGGGCTCTGCCTGCACTTCAGGATCCCTGGAACCATCCCATGTGCTGCTTGCCATGGGGATTCCTCCGGCTACGGCCCAGGGCTCCATTCGGTTCAGCCTAAGCATTTACAATAGCCAAGAGGAAATCGATATCGCGGTTGAGAAGATCCCGGGGATCGTTGAAAAGCTCCGTAACATGTCCCCTTTGTATCGCTCAGCGGAAAAGGGCCGGCAAGCGCATGCGGCGTAGGGTGATGTGAAAAGCTATCCGGCGGGAAAAGTGTGGCAAGTCTGCTCTTTTTGGCCAACGGCCGTGTTCGCACGGGGATTCTGCGGCCCTGCGTGAATCTATTTGTCGGATTCCTCGCTGTCAGAGGTCCCCTTGCCTTGGAGGCTAACCATCTGCTTTAGCAGCAACTCCCCGAGGTTTGAGGTCGCCTCTTTCCTGGTATTCACATAGGTCTTGTAAAAATCCTTCTCAGAGCTTTCTTCCATCTGTTTGATGGAGAGGCCTATTTTCTGATCTTTTCGCGAGACGTTAATGACTTCAGCCTGTATAACATCATCTACCTGAAAGCGGGAGAGTCCCTGGCTCTCTGGTAATTCGGAAACATGAAGCAGGCCTTCGATGCCCTCCTCCAGTTCAACAAAGAGACCGAAGTCTGTGATCCTTGTGACTTTACCGGTCAGCCGCATGCCCCGTTTATACTTATCGGGCACCAGATCCCAGGGATCAGGTATCAGTTGTTTAATCCCGAGGGAGAAGCGTTCGCTCTCCTTATCGACCTTGAGAACCAGGGCTCGCACGATCTGGCCTTTTTGGTAAAGATCCGAGGGCCGCTTCACCTTCCTGGCCCACGCCATATCTGATACATGGACAAGCCCGTCTATTCCTTCATCGATACCGATGAAAAGACCGAAGTCAGTGATATTCTTTATTTTCCCTTCAATGACCGTGCCCACCGGGTATTTTTCAGCAACCGCATCCCAGGGGTTAGGCTGCGCCTGCTTCATGCTGAGAGAAAGGCGTTTGTTGGTATTATCTACGTTGAGGACCAAAGCCTCCACCGTGTCAGCGATTTTCAAGACCTGATTGGGGTGGCCTACCTTTCGCGTCCACGACATCTCAGAGACATGAATCAAGCCCTCCAACCCCTTCTCCACCTCTACAAACGCTCCATACTCCTTGAAGCTCACCACCCGGCCAGTGATCTTGGTGCCCGGAGGGTATTTGCGTTCCGCATCACTCCATGGGTCAGGCGTCAACTGCTTGATACCGAGGGATATCTTTCCCTTCTCTCTGTCGAAACTGAGAATCTTCACCGGAATCCTCTCATCCACCTTGTAGCTTGCCGACGGGTGCCCCACCTTACCCCAGGACAAATTCGTCACGTGGACAAGCCCGTCAATCCCGCCCAGATCAACAAAGAGCCCGTAGTCCGTGATATTCTTGATCACCCCTTCCATGACCGTGCCTTCCTGAAGGGACTGAAGGGTTTTTTCACGAAGCTGGTTGCGCTCTTCCTCGAGTATGGCTCGACGGGAAAGGACGATATTCTCTTTCTTCCTGTCATACTTCAAAATCTTGAACTCGTGCGCAGTTCCGACAAACTCTTCCAAGTCCTTAACCGGTCTGAGATCAACCTGAGATGCAGGCAAGAAAGCAACATGACCGATGTCAACAGAGAATCCTCCTTTCACCTTTGAAACGATTCTGCCTTTGATCGTTCCGTTTTCTTGATGAACCTTTTTGATTCTGTTCCAGAGCATGATTCTGGCAGCCTTCTCCCTGGATAGGATGACGTTCCCATCCCTGGTCTCCTTTCGGACGAGAAGCACATCCACCTCGTCCCCCACGTTAGCCAGGAGATTGCCATTGGAATCCAGGAATTCGCGGATTGGCACCAACCCTTCGGTTTTGTACCCAATGTCCACTGAGACATGTTCCTGGTCCACCTGAATAATTGTTCCCTTGATAAGGTTCCCCTCCTGGATCTCCTTCATGCTTTCTTCGTAAGAGTCCATGAATCCACCGGTTCCCTGGGTTGGTTGTTTGCTCTCCGTCATCTCACCCTGCGTTTTAGCCGCCTCTTTCAGTAATTCTTCCATTGATTATAACACCCCTTGAATGCCCTGAGTCCTATCTAACCCCTTTTTTCATCCATTGTCCAAAGAAAAAGGCATCTCGCTTCGCCTTCACGAGATGCCCCAAGCTCTCTGTTTCCGAGCTAACCCTTGCTTACGTTGATCGCCACCGGTCCTTTTTTACCCTGCCCGATTTCGAAATTCACTCTCTCACCCTCTTCGAGAGATTTGAATCCATCACCTGTGATAGCAGAGTAATGAACAAACAGGTCCGGCCCGTTTTCCTGCTGGATGAATCCAAACCCTTTCTGATTATTGAACCATTTCACAGTACCACTTGCCATAGCGAAGCCCTCCCCTTTTCTCTATGATGTTCCAAAAAAAATCAGGCCGTCGTTCCGGCAAGGGAATCCATCCTGCTAGATCGTAACAAGCCTGAAAAAAATCCGCGCATCCTCGTCTTTTTTTAGAAAACACGGGGCAAAACTAGTTGCATCCGCCCCAAATGTCAACAAAAAAAAGAAATCCCCCCCAATCAGCCGTTATCCGAAGCCTTCCACCAGGCAAAGAGCCTCCTGAGATATGTCATCGTAGATCGATCTGATTTGGGCAACCGCCTGTGCTAATATGCCCTCACATCATCCCCTGATCTATGGTCGCGTCTCCTCGATCAGGGTTTCCCCCATCAAAATCAAACCCCTGTTTCAGTATCCTAACCCGAGTTTTGAAGAAATTTGTTTCAGTTTCTTATCGAGTGTCCAAACCGGAACCCTGCTCAAGACAGCCGAACCGAGCAGATGCACATCAATGTACCCTAGCCCTTTTCCCATCAGGCCATGGTCTTCTAGGAATCGCATCACTTCTTCATGTTCAGCAGGAGTTGCCATAGGGAGGGCCTGAAGAAGAGAGAGGATGCCGGACCTGTTCTTGAGATTCCCGCAAGCCAGCTCTCCCACGATAAATGGATGACAGACAACATGCCCTTCATTTAGTAGCGTTTCAAGGCCGGTGTCCCCACGCCGGAAATGTGCCACCCA
>JAHECH010000553.1 GCA_024641835.1 Deltaproteobacteria bacterium | reverse complement strand
CTGCCTGCCCCCCACCTGATAGGATATGACCTTGTTTTCCGATGAGAAGGCTTCTTCCAGGGTCAGAGGCAGCTCGTAGATCAGATCCTGACCCTTGCTCTGCTGTTGTCGCGATTGAAAACCGCCGTAAGAGGACTCGAACGGCGATCTCCTGGCGCTGGAGTACCCTCTCCCAAAACCGCCGAACATCTGGCTGAAAATGTTCTGGGCTCCTCCCCCAAAACCGAACTCCTGGAATATGCTGGAGAAGTCGAAATCGCGGAAAATTTCCTCTTGCGTATACCTTCGTTGGAAACCTTCCGCCCCAAACATGTCATATTGTTTTCTCTTTTCAGAATTGCTCAGGACCGCGTAGGCTTCATTGATATCTTTGAATCTGTTCTCCGCAGTCTTGTCCCCCTTGTTCCTGTCCGGATGGTACTTCATGGCCATTTTGCGATAGGCTTTCTTCATTTCTTCTTGGGAAGCTGTTCTGGGGACTTCTAGAATTTTATAGTAGTCTTTTCCCGGCATGTTTTTCTGGGTGCATGGTATGTAAATATTTATAAATCAATAATAATCAGGCGGTACTCGTTAGTCAAGGCAAGCTTACGGCGAGTTTTTTGGTTGATTTGGAGACGATTCTGTATTAAGGTGCCTTCGCTGCATAGTTTTCCTACCGGTGAGGACTCGTTAAATGGCATCAACCTGAGCAAAAAAGAGAAGGAGGGAAGGATCATGTCAAGGAAGGGATCTTTGGTTTTAACCCTCGCGTTTTCGGTTGCCCTGGTCTTTGCGTTGACAGCTTCGGCAACGGCGGCGGATCAAATCATCGTCGGTTGCCCGCTTTCCACATCTTTCCTCTATGGCTGGGATGCGGAGAGGGGAGTCAAGCTGGCAGTGGATGAGATCAATGCCCAGGGAGGCGTCAAATTGGGCGGCAAAAAAATCCCTTTTGCGGTGGAAGTCATCGACACGCGGGACCTTGAACCGGGAGTGCCCGTGAGTGACGCCCTGATGGCGGTTGAAAAACTGATTCTTGAAAAAAAGGTCAATTTCATCGTGGGAGGCCCAGTCCGGTCTGAAGCAGCCCTTCCTGCCATGGACATTCTGGGAAAATACAAGACAGTGTCCATTCTCACCACAGGGGTTTTGACCCCGGCATACAGTAAGAGGGTGAAGGAAGAGTACGACAAGCTGAAATACTGCTTCCGGATCCATGGGGAAGCGGTACAGCTCGTCAAAGAGATCATGGCCTGTTTCAACGAGCTTAAAGAAAAATACGGCCTCAGCAAGGTCTTCATCATGGTCCAGGATGTATCCCATGCCCGTGGCGGCGGAGATGTGCTTGGCAAGGTCGCAACCCAGCAAGGCTGGACTGTTTTGGGAACAGAGGTTTATCCTACAGGCACCACGGATTTCTCTATGGGCCTACTCAAGGCAAAGAACTCAGGGGCGCAGATCCTGAATATCTGGATGGACATGCCAGAGAGCTCCATCCTCCTGAAGCAATGGTACGAACTTAAAATACCGGCCCTTCCTTTCGGTTCTACCTTGGCGGCAGCTGAGCAGCCCGGCTTCTGGAAAGCGACAGAAGGCAAGGGAGAATATACTCTGTGCAACGTGGTCAACGCAGGCAATGCTCCTTCCAATGCCACGCCGTGGACCATGAAATTCTACGATGCCTATACCAAAAAGTGGGGCGTCGAACCTGAAGGTCTAGGCAGCTCCAGCAGCTATATGGCTATCTATGTGTTGAAGGATGCCATCGAGCGGGCCAATAGCCTTAATTCCGACAAGGTCGTGAATGCGCTGGAGAAAACAGACATGATGGGTGTTTACGGAAGGATTCGGTTCGATCCCAAGAGCCATCAGGTGATCCCTGCGCTTGACCCAAAAGAAGGGGCCGTAGGTACGATCCTTCAGTGGCAGGCAGGCAAGAGAATCGTGGTCTTTCCTAAAAGCATCGCTACAGGCGACATCGAGTTGCCGCCATGGATGAAAAAGTAGGCGGGGCATATCACCGGCGCCCAAATCCTTGCAAGGTAATATAGCGCGATTCCACCAAGACAGATTGGAGTGCTGGCGTATGGGAACCTCTCTCTTCCATCACTCCAGCACTCCATCGCGCCGAATACCCATGACAATTCGGATGTTTCTGCCGGATCCGCGTGACACATACTTCTCTTTTTTCGAGCAGAAGTTATGGATATCCTGATCTATGGCACGGTCAACAGTATTGCCCTCGCTCTCATGGCCTTGGGCTTTGCCCTTGTGTACGGCATTAGCCGGATTCCCAACTTTGCCCATGGCGCCATTTATGTGGTAAGCGGGTTCCTCGCCTGGACCTTTCTCAAGGCTCTAGGGCTCAGCTACTTCCTCAGTGCTTTGATTGCCATCCTCATTACAGGCATTCTTGGTGCCCTCATCTATCGATTCGTGCTGATCCGTGTTCGCGGTATGGCCATCTCCGAAATCATCGCCTCCTATGCGATCGGCCTCGCTATCCTGGAAGGGCTGCGCTGGGGAGGATTCAAGGGCATGACCTACACCTTGCCTCTTTTCATTAACGGGAGCGTAACCCTGATGGGTGTCCCGATCGACATTCACCGCTTGCTGATCGTGGGCATAGGCGCAGCCGTCATCGCCCTGCTCTGGGTATTCACCCATTACACGCGCATCGGGTTGGCCTTACGAGGAATGGCTCAGGATGAACGGGCTGCGCTGATGCTGGGGATTGACTCCGACATGATGGCTCTCCTCGCTACAGCCTTTGGATCGATGCTTGCGGGCCTTGCCGCCGTTGTCCTCCTTCCCCTTGGGAACATCGTGGTGGAAGCGGGATATAATGTTCTGATTTTGGCCATAGCCGTCTGCATCGTGGGTGGATTGGGGAGCTGGATGGGGGCGGTCCTGGCTGCATTTCTCATCGGGTTCGCCCAGATCCTGACCGTGGTCTACCTGGGCAGCCATTACCAGATGGTGGTGGCTCTGCTGGCCATCATTTTTACTCTCATCATGCGGCCCTCCGGTCTTTTCGGCCGCCAGAAGGAGCTTGAGGAAAGAGTCTAGGCCATGAGAACGGCTGATAGTCGTCAGGAAAGGCTCGACCGGGGCATCAAGGTACGATCCGACGGGATCTACGCGCTCATGTCCTGGAGGGAACTCGCCTACCTTACCCTGCCCAGGTTGGTGCTCATCGTAGGAATGCTCCTGTTGCCTCTGATGATGCCGAGTCTTTACTGGCAGCGAGTGATCTCGATTGTGTGCATCTATGCCCTTCTTGCTCTCAGCTTTGATTTCCTGGCCCATTTCGCCGGGCTCGTCTCCCTGGGGGGAGCCCTTTTCATAGGCACAGGAGCCTACCTGGCCGCCATCCTGAACAAAAGCCTGGGCCTCTCCATGATCTTAACCATCCCTATGGCATCGCTTTCAGGAGCGATCATCTGCATGCTGCTCCTTCTCCCCTGCCTCCCTCTGAGAGGGGTCTATTTTGCCATCGTGAGCCTCATGTATCCCCTGGCTCTGGCACGTATCATCGAAGCACTCAATATCCTTGGGGGAACAGACGGGATCATGGGAATGGATAGTTTCCCGAGCCATTGGGTGGAGCAGTACTTCGTCATCATCATGGTACTGTTGTTTCTTTTCGGGTTGAGGAGGCTGGTCAACCTGGACATCGGCCTGGTTTTTCGCGGGATCAAGGATAATGATCAAGCGGTGCGCGCATCGGGTATGAGCGTGACCTACTATAAGGCCGTGGCCGTATTCATAGCGTCCATCATGGGATGCCTTGCCGGGGCCTGCCTTGTTCATATCTACATGTTCGCAGGTATATCCCTTTTTGCCCTGGATTTCTCCATTCTTCCCATTGCCGCCACAGTCATCGGAGGGGGTGGCACCCTCGCA
>JAHECH010000028.1 GCA_024641835.1 Deltaproteobacteria bacterium | reverse complement strand
GCAATCGTCTCTATTTTGGTGGTCCCGCAGAAAGGGCAAACAAAATGGTACTCTTTAATCTCAAATTCCTTCTGGCATGCGGGACAATATCCTTGCAGAGGGATGATATCCATGACCAGTTTTGCCCCTTCCATTTCTGTTCCATCAGTGACCACCTGGAAACAGAAGGAAAGGGCCTCGGGCACAATGGCAGAAAGCTGGCCTATCCGCAGATGCGCGGTTCTCAGCGTTTTCGCGCCGTGTTTTTCCATCTCTTCTCTCAGGATTTCGATCAAGCTCTGTGCGATGGACATCTCATGCATAATAACGGTACACGGCAGAGGGTATAGGGCACAAGGTCTCCAAAAGCAGACAGCCCCGGAGCCCTTGGAACGAAAGGGAAGGTACCCATATCCGCCAGAATGCCCCTCTATGACCATCAGGTCGGTTCAAACGCAAGATAGGTCTCCGGCTTTTCCGCGCCTTGGCGATGAATGAACTTCATCTTCATAGGCGTGCCCACTTTGATGTTCTCAGGGTGAGCGAGATCCACCCCTTCGATGCGCGCATCTACGCGGCCCCCCTCCTCCAACTCCACAACGCCGGAACAATAAGGATGCTTGCGATCATATCCCTGGGCCATCATGAAAGGGGGAGCGATCGTAATGGCCGTGAATGCTGCGAGCTTCCCCTTGCCTTTCATTTCAACCCACTCCATGTCAGAGCCGTAGCATTTGATGCACAATGGCCGCGGCGGCACATAGCGCGCACCGCACCCTTTACATCGTGATCCCATCAGCTTCTCTTCACTCAGGAACTGATTGTAGGAATGATCGCCGAAAGGTCTCTGTTCCATACCGCTTATCTCCTTTCAAAAATGGTAAAGGTGCAGGTTCCACCCGTTCCACCCAGGTTGTGTGCTCCGCCGATACGCAAATTCCTGATCGGGACCTGCCGCTTTCCCGCTTTACCTCTGAGCTGAGTCCAGACCTCATAGATCTGGGAGGTCCCGGTCGCACCCACCGGATGCCCCTTGCACTTGAGTCCGCCTGATGTGTTGATCGGCTTCGGGCCATCCAGCCTGGTCTGGCCTTCGGCAATCGCCTTATATCCTTCCCCGGGTTTGAAGAACCCGAGATCCTCGGTGTGCAGGATCTCTGCGATGGAAAAGCAGTCATGCACTTCAGAGAACTGGACATCCTTGGGTGTCAGGCCGGACATGCCGTAAGCCTCTTCGGCCGCGTACCTGGTCGCCTCAAAATAGGTCATGTCCGCGCTCGCATGGAATCCCCTGCCGCTCCCCTGGCCGATGCCCACCACATGGATCGGATCATCCGTGAATCTCTTGGCCATTTCTTCGGCAACAAGCAAGATGCAGCTTGCGCCGTCACTGATCGGGCAGCAGTCAAAGAGATGCATGGGCCATGCGACCACCGGATTGGCCGCTGGATCTCTCAGAAACTCTTTTTCATCTTTCCATTCCGGCACAGGTTGGCCTCGCTTGCGAAGGCTCTCCATCTTGGCGTTCATAATGTCCCGAATGGTCATGGGGAATTGGGCTTTGGGATTCAGAGGCGCATTGTTGTGACTCTTGATGGTCACGTTCATCAGGTGTTCCCGATTTGCCCCGTATTTGGCAAAATAGGCGCTGGCCACAGCACCGAAGACTCCCGGGAAAGTAAATCCCACTCTGCCTTCATAGGGTACAGTGGCGAGAGCCAATCCTTCAGCCACTTCTTCTGTGGTGCGCTTGGACATATCTTCAACCCCTCCTACGAGCACAGCATCGTAGAACCCGGAGGCGATGGCAAAGACCCCTTCCCGGAAAGCGAGAGCACTTGACGCGCACGCTCCTTCGGTCCTGGTCGCAGGCTTCGGCGTATGTCCAATGATATCCGAGATAATAGGTCCCCAGTGCGACTGATGGGCAAAGAAGTCGTTTGAAAAATTGCCCAGGTAAAAAGCATCGATGTCTGCCGGGTCTACGCCCTTGTCCACCGATGACAGCATCTCCTTGAAAGCTTCTGCAAACAGGTCTTTCGAGTCTTTATCTTTGAACATGCCGAATTTGGTCATACCCGCGCCGACAATCGCAACACCCCTTCCGAGCTTTCTTCGCCTTTTCATTCCAGCCCTCCCCTTCATCCCCTTAAAATTCGAAAGATATCCGATGAGCACAACCTTTTCTCATCGTTTACCATAGAAGAGGACAAGAATCCAGCTGAACTTGGTGAAGATAAAAAGTGCCATCTTCGTTTGGCCGAGGGTCACGAAACCGTTTAGATCCTCGGCTCCCCGCGATCCCGTTGCGCTCCATTTTGTTCCCATTATCTATTTGAAAATTATAAAAGATTATGTATAATTGATTGTTATTGATCGCCGCGGAGAGAGGTCCCCTATGTTTCTTGATTCTATTTCAGGATTGTTTTCCCACGATCTGGCCATTGACCTGGGTACTGCCAATACCCTTGTTTACGTTAAAGGCAAAGGGATAGTGCTGAACGAACCCTCGGTAGTGGCTGTCAAAAAAGATTCCGGCGGGAGCACTAAAGTTTTGGCCGTGGGCAAAGAAGCCAAGCTGATGCTGGGCCGCACGCCCGGCAATATCGTCGCCATTCGGCCCATGAAGGATGGTGTGATCGCTGATTTTGAGATTGCTGAAGCCATGCTCCGTTATTTCATCAGAAAAGTACATCAGCGGACCAGGCTTGTTAGACCAAGGATCATCGTGGGCGTCCCGAGCGGCATTACACCGGTTGAAAAGAGGGCTGTCCGCGAGTCTGCCGAGTCGGCCGGAGCAAGAGAAGTCTTCTTCATTGAAGAACCCATGGCAGCCGCCATCGGTGCTGGACTGCCGGTCACAGAACCTCGGGGTAACATGGTAGTGGATATTGGGGGTGGGACGACGGAGGTCGCTGTTATATCTCTGGGAGGCATTGTTCTCTCCCTCTCCGTGAGGGTCGCCGGCGACAAAATGGACGAAGCGATCATGGAGTATGTGAAGCGCAAATACCGGCTCCTCATAGGCAGTACCACAGCCGAGAGCATAAAAACAACCATCGGCAACGCCTATCCCGGCGAACATGTGGAGACAGTGGAAGTCAAAGGAAGAGACCTTGCAACAGGCATCCCGAAGATCCTGACCATAGATTCGGATGAAGTGAGAGAAGCCATCTCCGAACAGCTCAACACGATTCTTGCAACCGTCCGCTCTGCTCTTGAGCAAATGCCGCCAGAGCTGTCAGCTGACCTGGTGGACAACGGCATTGTCCTGGCAGGGGGCGGGGCTTTACTCAAAAACCTCGATGGGCTGTTGAAAGCAGAAACAAAGCTTCCCATCATCATTGCCGAGGATCCCCTTTCTTCAGTTGCGGTGGGAGCAGGAAAAGCCCTGGATAATCTCTCCATCCTCAAAGGACTCACAAGGGTTTAGGAGAATACCGTGATACCTTCCAAGCCCCGGAATGCTGATAGACGGTGAATAAGGAGCCAATACCATGAAGAAGGGTTTGTTAGACAACAAGAAAGTTCTGATGGTGGATGATGAACCCGATGTTCTCGCGACTCTAAGAGACCTGCTGCCCATGTGTGACGTGACAGAGGCGACGACCTTTGAGCAAGCCAAAGAGCTCCTGGAGATGCAGGTGTTTGATATTGCCATACTGGATATCATGGGGGTTGACGGCTACAAGTTGCTGGAAATAGCAAAGAAAAGAAGGGTTATTCCAGTGATGCTCACTGCTCATGGCCTGAGCCCTGAACATACCATCCGGTCTTACAAAAGAGGAGCGGCCTTGTATGTGCCCAAGGACAGAATGGTTCACATCACGACCTACCTCGAAGACATCCTTGAAGCTCTCGATAGGGGCAAGAGCACCTGGTGGCGCTGGATCGAGAGGTTTGAATCGTATTACGACAAGAAGTTTGAAGCGGACTGGAAATCCAAGGACAAGGATTTCTGGAGAAGTTTCCCCTACACCTGATTTCCCCCTCCTAATTTCTGCCTCTCGGGAGATGATCTTCCGGGCCGCAATTAATGTCTGGCATGACCAGGCGCTGCATGATCGTTGTTATTCATCCGAACCCGAAGATTTTGCTTGTCATAACCCGATTTTTGGACTAAAAAAGGCACCTGAATATGCTGCCATATCTCAGAAAGGGGGGTATTTTCCCGTCCCTTTTCAAGCAGGCGAGATTTCGTGCAGGTGATGCTTTTAAGTTCTCAACGGCCTCTTATACGCGGGATGCAGGGAGAAGAGAGTAGATGCAATATCTTGATCTTGTCAAAGTTGAACGATCATATCAGTCAGCCTCCGCTCAACAGCTAAAGAAAATAGAGTGGGCAGGAGCCCGTCTTCTTTTTATTGCAGGCACTGCTTTCGGCGTCACAACCGGCATTGGGCTTTACCTTTTAGCGCCCCTGTTCAGTTATTGGTTCTTTGGGAACTACCGGTTCTGGAAATACGCCCACATGGGTCCTCGGTTGATCGCCTATGCTTACATCATGGCATATCGCTGGCTCAAGGGGGAATTCGCCCCCGGTGTCTCTCTTACAGCACCACCCATGAGCAAACCAGACCTCACCCTTGTTCAGATGAATCCTGCCTGGGAAAACGGCGAAGCCTGCACCAATTGCGGCAAGTGCTGCCAAAAGATCCGGTGCCCCCTCCTGGAGGCAAACGGCCAATGCATGGGTTATGACTCCTTCTACTGGCGATATTTCAACTGCGGCCGTTATCCCACAAATCAAAAAGAGATTAATCACTACGAATGCCCAAAATGGCTCATGCGTATCCAGTGAAGAAGCTCCCGTGCGGGAGCACGGGGCTTCTTCTAAGAAAAAGCCATATTGCTTGCGGGCCATATTGTTTAAAATCCCCATGGCCATTCATCCCCGCTCTTCCGAGCGGAGCGCTCTGGCTTTTTCACGTGAAAAGGCGCTCTTCCCCGCGAACGAGCCAGCAGTCACGATGTTTTTGCGGAAAATAGGCATCGGTCCAGCCTGGATTATCGCTTCGGCACTCTCCTACAAGCCCATGGAGAGTGTGAGAGAAGGCGTCTGATCCCGGTGCTGACAGTTGAAAGGGAACTCAGGGAGGGGGGTGAAAGACCACCTCCCGGCAGGAGATGCGGCGGCGATGTTGCGCGTTATCTGTAAGGGAACTTCTGGGACGCCACACTACAGAAACTTTGGCACTGCCTCAGCCGGTCAACGGCCGGCAGCGCCATTCATCAGGTTATCCTCTTTTGACCATCAGTTCGAGGTCTTCTAAGAGGGCTTGCAGATCTTCCTCGTGTTCTACTTCCTGATTGAGGATGGTGAGGACCATATTGTAGGTAATCATGTCGGTGTCCTTGGTCTTCTTCATCAACTCGTTGTAGTAGCTGATGGCACATCTTTCGCCGTCTATGTTCTGATTGAGGATTGTCTTCACATACTCATCGTTGGGAGGGTTATAGCCGCAGCCTGACCATTCATACCACTTCTTCGGCTCTGTGATCGGCTTTCCCCCAAGCTGGATAATCCGGATGGCGACCTGGTCGGCGTGGGCCAGTTCGTCCGTGGCATGCTGGAGCAACTCCGCTGCCGCGGCGTCTTTCATAGGCCCTTTCACGACCTTTGCTCCAAGCCAGTACTGATGGTAGGCGAACCACTCGTCTGCAAACGCCTTGTTGAGCAGTTTAAGCAGTTCATCTACATTCATGCCGACTATTTCTCTTCCTCTGGTTCCCATGGTATCTCCTTTCTCTTATTAAAGATTCGATACTTTGTTGTGATTGGAACAATGGCGAGATACGTGCAAACAATGGCTATATATAAACCCGGCCGCGCCGTTTGTAAAGAGACAGCTCCTCTTTCGCCTCCGCCAGGAATTAGGCTCTCCTCCCAAAGCAGGTCCGGATATCCCACCCGCAATCCCTCAGGACATTTACTCCGATTCCTTTAATTGAGCGTTTTTATGTTGATTTTATCCCAGTTATATTGAAAGGGCATCGCGCCGGAGCGCTCTTTCTCAGCTTAGTACACGGTTTCATAAATACGGTTACGTATGGAGTAGTGCTGATATCTCAGGGGTCATGGGGGTCTCTTTCAAAATAGAGAAACGAAGAAATCGCTGCCCAGTGATCCACTTTAGGTCATGGTTGAGGCCCCACCGGGGGTGGGACAGGCGGGCGGAGGGCTTCCCGGGAATAGCCACGTAAAGCCAAATATGGAAATGACTGATGCAGCCGCGCCGCCCGCCTTCGCTGCCCTCACCTTGCGGAGTCTTTCCCGGTCTCTCTTCGTTTCCTCATTTTGAAAGAGACTCCCATGGCCCCATCACAGACCCCATGTGTTAAGATACGTAACCGAATTTATGAACCGATGTACTAAGCACTGTTTTTCGCAATTACGGTCAACAAACATTGATTCACCACAGAGAGACAGAAGGCACAGAGTCCTCTGTGCTCAGGGGTGAATACGTGAGCGTCTTTACGAAACCTTGTACCTAGCTCGCAGCTACCGCTTGACAGGACTGGCGCTCACCATATACTCTTTTCTTGTAAGACCTGGAATCCGGATGGCTTGAGAACCGAGGGGAGTCGAGGGACCATGAAAAGAAACGCAAAAATAGTCAGAAAGACGAAAGAGACAGATATCCTTGTAGAGCTTGTTCTTGATGGAATCGGACAATCCCAGATCAAGACAGGCATCCCTTTTATGGATCACATGTTGAGCCTCATGGCTGCTCACGGTTTCTTGAATCTCAGCATCTCGGCCACCGGAGATACCGAGATTGACGACCACCACACAGTGGAAGATCTGGGCATCTGTGTCGGAAAGGCGATCAACGAAGCCCTGGGGAAAAGGGAGGGAATCAGGAGATATGGCCAGGCCGTCATTCCCATGGATGAAGCCCTGGCGAGGACCGTCATCGACATATGCAATCGGCCCTATATGGCTTACAGGGTGCCCCTCAAACAAAGCAAAACAGGAAGCTTTGATGTTCAGCTTGTTAAAGAATTCTTCAGAGCTCTGGTCCAGAACTCTGGTATCACCCTTCACATAGATCTTCTATCGGGCGATGACGCCCACCATGTGGCGGAATGCATCTTCAAATCATTCGGCCGCGCCCTGGATCAGGCGACCAGCATTGAGCCGAGGCTCGGAGGATCAGTCCCTTCCACCAAAGGAATCCTTTAGACGGAACTCTGACAAGGAATGACCTTTGTTTTCAGAAAGATGAAAGGAAAGAGACCTAGCGCCCTCGTTGCGGCGTGTATCACGGCGCTCTGTTTGAGTTGCGCCCCTCCGCAGAGGGAAGTGACAGAACCAAAGGGTTTTTCCCCTAAAATTGAAAGTATTGTCGTGATCGGATTCCGCCCCCTTGTCCCTGCGGGCCAAAATCCTGCTATGGCTTTCAACCCCTTCAGCGGTGCTTTGCACTATGCCGATCCCGTGCCTCAGGAGCTGGCGGACAAACTCACAGCGAGCCTTTTTAGCAGGTTAAAGACAAAGGGGGGTTACCAATTCATCTCTCCCGGCGAAGCGGGAGCTGAAGCTGCAAGTCTTGGATTTTTCCACGCCACCACGAACGATCTCGAGATGTATCAAAAGATTGGGCAGTCTTTATCAGCGGATGCAGTCATGGCTGGCTACATCTACAGATGGCGGGAACGCAAGGGTGCGGAGTATGGCGTGGACGTTCCCGCATCGGTGGCGTTTGATCTTTATCTCATGAGGGTGGCGGATAAAACCGTTCTCTGGAGAGGGAGGTTTGATAAGACCCAACAATCTCTTGCAGAAAACGTGCTTGACTTTCATACGTTTCTGAAAGCCAGGGGGAGATGGATGAGCGCGCATGAACTGGCAGAACTGGGCCTGGATAGTATCATCGAGAATCTTCCGAAGACCGATTAGGCGATAACAGGCTGTTGCCCGAATCACCCCACCCCCGTGGGCATAACCGCTAAATCGAAGCGTGTGGGGGGAAGAATGGAAGGCCGATGATGCCTTTTCTGGATGTGACTGGCCCTGTTGAATAGGGTTCCCTTCGGGAAATTCAACAGGGCTGGCGGGAGGGCGGGGAGACTTGGCCGCCTCTGGCGGCCTTGGAACGTAAGAAAAGGTATCATCGGCCGGTTAAGTTAGCGCTTATGCAGGGGGGAGGGTGGGGCGATTCGGGCAACAGCCTGAAAAGGATTGACCGGTGCTCGTCATACCAGCCATCGACATCAAGAATGGTCTTTGCGTGAGGCTCAAACAAGGGCAGATGTCTCAGGAGACTGTTTACTCTGAGTCTCCTGTTGAGATGGCTCTGCACTGGTATGAGAGCGGTGCCGAGCGTCTCCATCTGGTGGATCTCGACGGCGCAGCAGAAGGAAGGCCGGTCAACCGCGATCTCATCAGAGACATCGTCGGGGCAATCCCGATACCCGTTGAATTGGGGGGAGGGATCAGAAACACGAAGACCATCGAGGCTTATCTCGAGGCGGGTGTTCAATGGGTCATCCTGGGAACCGTTGCCTACAAAAACCCTGCATTTGTACAGCTTGCTTGTGAGAGTTTCCCCGGTCGAATTATTTTGGGGATTGATGCGAAGGAGAATCGGGTGGCTGTGGAAGGGTGGACAGAAGAGACCTCCATGACGTCCGCTGAGATGGCCAGGAGATTTGAGTCCATTGGGCTTGCAGCGATCGTTTATACGGATATCCACCGGGACGGTATGGGCACTGGCCCCAATATAAAGGCAACAGAGGATCTGGCGAGGAATGTCCCGGTTGCCGTGATTGCCTCAGGAGGGATTTCAGGGCTCCACGACGTGGCCAACTTGCTACCCCTCGCCCGATATGGTGTGATTGGGATGATCACGGGGAGAGCGCTTTATGAGGGGCGGTTGGACCTCCGGGAAGCGATAAAATTATGCAAAGGTATGAAAATCGAAAAGAGTCCTTGACTTATCGGATAAGTTGGATATATTAGATTGTTATCCCAAAACCTGGATACGCTTTGACCATGTCCCTTGTTCAGAAGATCGCGGAAGACCTGAAACAATCCATCAAGGGCAAGAATGAGTTTCGTACGTCCTGCCTCAGAATGCTCAAGACCGCCCTCAAAAACGCCCAGGTGGAAAAAATGCATGAACTAAAAGATGAGGAAACTCAGCCGGTTATCGCTTCATTGATCAAGAAGGGACAGGAAGCGGCGGCCGAGTTCAGGAAAGGGAACCGCGAGGACATGGCGCTCAAGGAGGAGGGGGAAATCAAGGTTTATTATGAGTACTTACCCAAGCAACTGACGCCTGACGAAATCGAGGGTATACTGCGTGAAACTATTGCTGAATTTTCTGCCACAAGCGTCAAAGAGTTGGGCAAAGTGATGAAGGTCGCCATGCAGCGAATGGCGGGGAGAGCGCAGGGAAAAGAGGTCAATGAGATAGCGAGAAAACTTTTGAGCTAACCTAAATGATTCGAACTCCGGGTCCTGTTCACGCAAAACAAACACAATTTCATGACATATCTTCCAATGGCGCCAGTCTTATAGAGCAGCGATGCTGCTCGTCTCTCAGGTTTTCGACTGATCGAAACATTACCGGAGATGAAGGAAAAAATCAGGTTCGAGAGTGAAACTCCTTCCAAGGGGGAAGGGGTTTTTCGTCTGAAGAAGCCATCGGCCATGAATGAGCGGAAGCGCTCTTCAAAACGCTCTCCCAAGCACTCTCCTAGGCAGGTGCGGAGAGAGAGATCTCATTGAGGTTTCTTAGGTACAGGGAGGGGGTTCTGGCATCACTTTAAGACGCAATCTAAAGCGTCAACCTGTTCGAATGCAATGGATTCGTATCAATCGGTCAAAGAAGAGATAAAGAGGGCTGTTGATATTGTTGAGCTGATCGGCCAATTCGTCCAGCTAAAGAAAACGGGCCAGAACTATGCGGGTCTTTGCCCTTTTCATTCGGAAAAGGACCCTTCATTCACGGTCAGCCCTGCAAGGCAGATGTTTCACTGTTTTGGATGCAAGAAAGGAGGAGACCTTTTTGCCTTCTGGATGGCATACCATCAGATCTCTTTTCCCCAGGCCATGAGAGATCTGGCTGAGAAGTATCATGTCTCCCTCCCGGAGGCCCATTCCGGCTCTTCAGGGCGAAGGGAAAGGGATCAAAAAGAGGACCTCCTGCGGGTGAATGGGATGGCGGCCCAGTTCTTTCACCACCTGTTGACACAGCCGGACAAGGGAAAAGCCGGGAGAGAATATTTTGAGCGGCGGTCCATCCCATCAGAGATCATTTCAGCCTTCAAGCTGGGCTACGCGGCTGATGAATGGGACGGGCTGACGAGGTTTCTCAAAGACAAGACGGGAGACCTGAAAACCGCCCTTGAGGCAGGTCTCATCCTCCCGAAGAAGACGGGAGGCTATTACGATCGCTTCCGAGGGAGAGTGATATTCCCCATTTTTGACCTGCGAAAACAGATCGTGGGCTTTGGCGGGAGGGTCCTCGATCATTCTCTTCCCAAGTATCTGAACACGCCGGAGACCCCTATTTTCCAAAAGGGCGAGTTGCTTTATGGCCTGCACATGGCCTATGAGGCGATCCGCAAGACCGGGTACGTGGTCATTGTGGAGGGATACACGGATGTTCTGGCTCTGGTGAAACACGGCTTCCAGGGAGCGGTTGCCACACTGGGAACCGCTCTGACCAGGGACCACATCAGAAGGCTCAAAGGTTATGCCCAGGAGGCGGTGCTCGTCTTTGACCCGGACGCAGCAGGAATGGCGGCTGCAATGAGAAGTTTGCCCCTGTTCTTGAACGAAGGAATGTCATCCAAAGTTCTCATTCTGCCCAAAGGCGACGATCCCGATACTTTTGTCAACACGAACTCGATAAAGGCATTCCAAGAGCTTCTGGAGGGATCCATTCCCACTTTTGACTTTTTTCTTGACCGTAAATTAGCCGAGAGCCGTTCAACCATTGAAGGCCGCTCCAATGCGGTAAAAGAAGTTATCCCTGTGCTCCTGGACCTCAACAGCGAGGTCCAGCGCTCTCTGTACGCGCGACGCCTGTCGGAGAAGTTGGGCGTACCCGAATCCTCGTTCTTGAAGGAGATGGAGAAAGAGAAAATGCAAAAGTCGATGAAGGCTGAGGGGAGCCAGGTCCAAGACAGGTCGTCCTACCAGGAAGTCAAGGTGAGTGATGATGTTTTTTTCCTGAATGTCTTGGTCCATCACCCCGGCTCTATCGAACGGCTTGTGAGACTCAACTTGAAGTCTCTTCTGTCTGATCCTCCTACCATCGAAATCTTCGAGACCATAGCCAGGAATTATAGGGGGCAGGACAGCTTCAGCCTGGAGCAGATGATGAATAACCTGTCTGGCGAGCCGGCCAAAGAGGTGTTCAGGGAAGCAATGGTCAGTCCGTCGAGATTTCAGGATGAAGAAGTGCACCTGATTCTCAGTGACTTTGAGGAAAGAATCAAGATCAAGACCACCGCGGCTAGAGCAAAAGCAAGCGGTGACATTGAAAGTTACAATAAGGTATTGAAGCTAAAACGGGAAAGGGATGTCCTGCCCAGAATGAAAGGGAACTCTCAGGAGGGAAGGTAATGGCGAACAACTCTGAAATTGTGAACCTGAAGCGGCTGATCGATATCGGAAAAGACAAAGGGTACATCACCTATGAAGAACTGAACGACGATCTGCCCGAGGACGTCGTCTCTTCTGAATATATCGATGACCTGATGATGATGTTCGAAGAAATGGACATCATGGTCATCGACGAAGCTGCAAAGGAAGCAATCGAGAAGGCAAAGAGGCTCAAGAAGAAACAAGAAAAAGCGACGGAAAAAGAGACCTACCGAGCTGAGGTATCGGAAGGTGTGACGCGGGTCTCCGATCCGGTCAAAATGTACCTGAAGGAAATGGGCTGCATCTCTCTTTTGACAAGAGAGGGAGAAGTGGAGATTGCCAAAAGGATCGAATCTGGGGAAAAGGAAGCCCTCGATATGCTCCTCAAATGCTGTGTCGGGATCGAATACATCATCGAACTGGGAACGAAGCTGCAGGTGGGCGAAATCAAGCTCAAAGATGTGATTAATGACGTGGATGACGAAGACAGCCATACCCAGATCGGGGAGAGAAGAGAATCCATCATCAATCTCATCGGTGAAATCGATTCCCTCTTCAAGCTACGTTCTGATTTGAAGAGGGAGATGTCCAAAAAGGGGTCTACTGCAGCCAAGAAAAAGAAACTCGCCGCCAAGATGGAGAATGCGAACACAAGGATCGGTGAGTTAATCCGGTCTTTCAAGCTCGAGAAGACGCAGCTCGATCGGATGGTTGAGAGGATGCGGCAGATGGTACAGCAGACGAAAATGGCGGAAAAAGAGCTGGAGGGGACTGTGTCACTATCAGGCGGCAAACCTCTCTCTTATGTGAAGAAATGCATCAGCCAAATTCCCAAGTCTGCCAAGGATAACCAGGTGGTCACCCCTTTGAAGCTTAAGAAATCAGATCTCGGGGTTCTGAAATCCAAAATTGATGGTGCCCAGAAGGTCCTCAAAGAGACCAGAGATCGAACGGACATGGACTATGAAGAACTGAAACAGGCCCTCTCCCTTGTGGAAGACAGGTTGGAAAGAGCGAAAAAGGCAAAAAGCGAGCTTATAGAAGCCAACTTGAGGCTTGTGGTCAGCATTGCCAAGAAGTATACCAACCGGGGATTGCAGTTTCTCGATTTGATTCAGGAAGGGAACATCGGGTTGATGAAGGCTGTGGATAAATTTGAATATCAAAGAGGCTATAAGTTCAGCACCTACGCCACCTGGTGGATCAGGCAAGCCATCACCAGAGCCATTGCGGACCAGGCAAGAACCATTCGCATCCCTGTGCATATGATTGAAACCATCAACAAGCTCATTCGAACCTCAAGATACCTCGTTCAAGAGCATGGCCGTGAGCCCACGCCAGAGGAAATCGCTGAGAAGATGGAGTTCCCCCTGGAGAAAGTGAGGAAGGTGCTCAAAATAGCCAAAGAGCCCATATCGTTAGAAACACCTATCGGCGAGGAAGAGGACAGCCACCTGGGAGATTTCATTGAGGACAAGAAGATCATCTCCCCAGGTGAGGCGGTGGTGAATTACAACCTTGGAGAGCAGACCAGGAAAATCCTGACCACCTTGACCCCAAGAGAGGAAAAGATGCTCAGGATGAGGTTCGGCATAGGTGAGAAATCGGACCACACCCTGGAGGAGGTGGGCCGCGACTTCAATGTCACGAGGGAAAGGATTAGACAGATAGAGGCCAAGGCGCTGAGGAAACTGAGGCACCCGAGCAGAAGCAAGAAACTGAGGAGCTTCCTCGAGCAATAACCGTATGGGAGCTTGAATTTCCCTTGACAAAGGTTAACCGAGCCTGCATGTTTTAGTGAGTTTACCAGAAACCAAAATGGGCCTATAGCTCAGCTGGTAGAGCCACCGGCTCATAACCGGTCGGTCCCTGGTTCGAATCCAGGTGGGCCCACCAGGCGTTCTTTAGGTATGTTTGGAGGAGGGCCGTTGAAGAAATTGCATTACAAACAGAAGACCTTAATCGGTTCAAGGGCGCATCAGGGGGGTGCGCCCTTTCAGTTTTTGTTGAACAAAAATCTCCATTAAAGTACGAATGATCTAAGAAAAAGGAAGGGACTACATTGAAAGATAAAATCAAATTGCTGGCACAGCTTCAGGAATGCGACAACAGGATTCGGGATGTCTTGACACGGAAGGAGATCGGCCCACGGCGCATTCAGGAACTCATGGATGAGGTGAAGGCGAATGATCTTAAGCTGCGAGAACTGGCCGACCAACTGGAATTGTCCAAGAAAGAGAGGCGAAAGATCGAACAGGAAGTTCAGGAGCTGGATAGCAGGATCGAAAAGAGCCACATCAAGCTGTCCAATATCAAATCCAACAAGGAATATGCTGCGGCATTGAAAGAAATCGAAGACCTGAAAAAAATCAAGTTCGACACCGAGGATAAGATCATCCACATCATGGAAAAAATCGAAGAAACTGAAAAAGAGATCGACACCCAGGAGCAAACGATCCAGGACCTGAAAACCAGGGCAGACAAGGACAGGAAAGAGATCGAGAAAGAACTTCTCCTGCTGGACCAGGACCTCAAGGGTCTTGAACAAAACAGGGACGATCTTGTCAAGGCTTTGGATCAGGACCTATGGAAAAGATATCTTTTCCTCAAAGAACGCAGAGGCGGCTTGGCGGTCACCGCCGTCATAGGCGGTGTGTGCCAGACATGCCACATGGGCCTGCCTCCCCAGAAGTTCAATGAGTTGCTCAAGGGCGACGCCATCATGAGCTGCCCCTATTGTCACCGCATCATCTATTGGGGAGAGGATAAGGATTTTCAGTCGCCCCAGGAAGCGTTATAATATTTCTAAGGGTTAGAGTAGGACAAATGACCGCTGCCTTGCTCTCAAGCAAGGGGGAGGAAAGTCCGGGCTCCATAGGGCAGGGTGCTGGGTAACGCCCAGTCCTGGCGACAGGAAGGAAAGTGCCACAGAAAGCAAACCGCCCCGCTCGACACTGTATATGTCCGGCGGGGTAAGGGTGAAAAGGCGAGGTAAGAGCTCACCAGTCTTACCGGCGACGGTAGGAGCTAGGCAAACCCCACCCGGAGCAAGACCAAATAGGGGAGCGTCGGAGGGTGGTCCGCCCGAGTTCCCGGGTAGGTCGCTTCATCCCGCTGGCAACAGCGGGAGTAGAGGAATGGTCATTGTCTCCCTTTTCACTTCCGGTGAAGGGGGGAA
>JAHECH010000552.1 GCA_024641835.1 Deltaproteobacteria bacterium | reverse complement strand
CACTAACGGTAACAAAATTGGCTAACCTCCTATTGATCGCTTTGCCCGTAGTAAACCTCATCGCCAAGGATGGCATATGAATCAGCCCCCCATTTGGAGAAGAATTTTGGGAAAAAATCTTTCTGGTATGCCTCCGATGCTACGTCTTTCATCCATTCTTCTTTGCTGGTCACATCTACAATTCCAATAAACTTAAATGGGGCTTTGGTTTCTTGTGGCGTTTCACCCCTTTGCCCATTCCACTTCCTGCCTCCTACCATCTTCAGAACGGTAAGACTCCTGGTCGAGTTAAGTCCTAACAAGAGAGGACCTATAAACTCATGGCACCATTTGATATAGTCTTCATCCTTAACGTCGTCCCTCAAGTTATAAAGAACAATTTGTTTTGGCATAATCATGTCCTCCTTTTTTGATTATATGTCAGAAATGACAAGAAAGTACCCCCAACATGAGGAATAAACGATTTAGATCAAATGATATTGATTGAAAAACAGTATCACGCAAGACTAATAAAGTCAATTGAGCCAAAGAAAAGGAGATTCTAGGGAAAACAGACTGTCCATACAAGATATTGGGTCACTTAGCGCAGTTTGAAAGCTCCGATTACTTGCCATAATCGTTGTCGGAATCAAGTTCAACGCTATTGAAGGTTACATCCGGAAATCAGAATCAGGTTCCATCCCTTGCTTGAACGAAAGCTGTCGTGCTCTGTTCAACAGCTTCTTGGCTGCGGCACTCCTCAAGAACTTTCTTGATGATTTTGGCCAGGAACTAAACAGTTCATCGCCTGCCTCAAATACCATACTCCTTTTCCCAACGGGCGGACGGATCCCATGTCCATTTTGGATACCTTTTACAATCCCTGTTCGAAGCTTTCAATGCCAGTTTGCATCCGATGAGCTACACAGACTGCCACCATCTATAAAGATTGTCTCCCCTGTCATAAAATCTGAAGCACCCGATGCGAGATAGACTACCAAAGGCCCTAATTCCTTTGGTTGCCCAACTCTCCTGAGGGGAATCCTTTTAAGCAATTTATCTCTAACGCTATCATCATCGAACACAGGAGCATTGATGTCTGTATAAAAGTAACCAGGGCCAATAGCATTGACGTTAATGTTGTATCTTGCCCATTCTACAGCCAGCGCCCTTGTGAATTGAATAACGCCTGCCTTGCTCACACAATAGCTAACAAAATTCTTACGTCCGATGACGCCGACATTAGACGCCATGTTGATAATTTTTCCGCTCCTTTGTTGGATCATTTGGGGACCAATTGCTCTTGTGCAAAGGAACATTCCTGTAAGGTTTGTGCCAATTACTTTATTCCATTCTTCCTCAGTTGTCTCAGCGAGAGGCCTATTTATAGCTATTCCGGAATTGTTTACCAAAATATCAATCTTCGCAAACTCTGAAATAGTCCGCTGCACCATATTCTGGACCGAGTTTGATGATAAGACATCTGTGGGAATAGCAATAGACCTTTTCCCTAACTCCAGAATTTTCCTGGATGTCTCTTCAATCTCCTGTACAGTTCTTGCTGCCGCAACAACATCAGCACCAGCTGCGGCTAGAGCCAGTGCCATAGCCCTGCCCAAGCCCCGTCCAGCTCCAGTTACTATAGCGACCCTGCCCTCTAAGCTGAATTCCTCGAAAGGCATTATCTTCCTTCAATCGCTCTTCAATTGTCTGCCCCGTTCGCGTATTTAAAGTTTGAATTCAGTTGCCATGAGGTTCCCGTTTGTAAAAATATAGGCAAAACTAAAAGAATTGCGCATACTTTTACCTCGATCATGACTTATTTTTTATTTAGGCTCCGTCACTTCTGTTACCTCTATAACTGCCTATAGCCTACCCTCGAGACCGGCAAAGAGGGAAATCCTCTTTTAAGGATTATGATTGATTTTAGGCGACATGCACTAGGTTCCGGATTTAATCAGCATTACTAAAAGCCAAAAAATACTTGCTTTCCCGACTTACTACCTGTTAATGAGCCACTACCGTAGATCCTCCGTCTACTGTTATGATTTGACCCGTGATAAAGTTTGAAGCGTCTGAAGCCAAAAAGACCGCTACGCCCTTGATGTCATCTTCTCCACCCTGACGTCCAAGCGGAGTAGAAGAGAGGACAATATCTCTCACTTCATTGTATTCTTCCATATCATAATAGGATGTCATTTCAGTTTTAAAAGAGCCAGGAGCTATAGCGTTTACATAGATCTGATATGGAGCCCATTTTACAGCCAAGTCCATGGTGATGGCGTTCAGAGCACCTTTGGAGGCGTTGTATGCTATTGCCGGTTGCGTTTTCTCAGATGCTCCCCTCATTCCCATTATGGAAGAGACGAAGATGATTTTGCCTCCGCCTCTCTTCTTCATAACGCTCGCGACCTTTTGAGTAAGAATCCAAGGCCCCCTGACATTAATGTTCATAACCCTATCCCACTTGTCTATAGGATATTCAAACGTCGATGCTAGCCAACCCGATCCAGAATTGTTCACAAGGATGTCAATTCTCTCAAATTCCTTTATGACTACATCTACTAGATTACTTATTTCCTCTTCACTTCTTAGATCACACCTCAAGGCCATTGTTTTGACACCCATTTCATGATGGATTTCACTGGCTACTTTTTGGCAATTTTGTAATTTCCGGGAGGCAATGACCAAGCTAGCGCCTGATTCAGCCATTCCTTTGGAAATGAAATACCCGATGCCTCGCCCTCCCCCAGTTACAATGGCCACCTTTCCACTCAAATCGAACATTTCCTGAATTCTCATGAAAGCACTCCATCATTATGGGTCTTTACACGGAATATAACCGATGTGGCTCACTTAGGCACTGATTCCCGCCTCTCTCATAGCCATTTCTTTGTATCTCTGGAAGGGCGCTTCCTTCAAGATCATTAGCCTTTGTGCAGCCATTGAGCCTTCTGCATGAACAGTAACTACTTCCCTGCGGGCTGATTCGTGGGAACATACCAAGCGAGCAGTGGCGTGTACCATTTTCAGTCGGTCTTCAGTGCTGACCTTCTGGGAGCCGCCAAGGTAATATTCAAGGTAATCATGAATATCCGGATTTTCCCAGTCTTTCTTGGTTGGAGTGGTAGCGATTATTCCGCCAGCGATATCTTGGATCAATTTAACAAACTCGTGATACTTGGTTGCGAAATGGAGTTTAGCCATGTTGGTAATAAGTGGGTTTGGCACGGCCAAGTCACCGTACATGACTGGGTCTTTTGCTGCTGCGTCGGCTAAGGCACGGAGCGTTTCGACATAAGTAGCAATGTCGACTAGCTTATCGCGAACATGCCCAGCTTTCTCTATACCATTAAATTCGGCCATCGCTACTGCGCAACCGGCCATTGTTTCGACAAAAGGAAGCTTATAGCTGATAGCAGTGAAGCGGTGGAAGGTAGCGAAGGTGTACGCTAAGAGCATGGAGTATTGCCATTCTCCAAACATAAAAACACGATCCCAGGGTACAAGTACGTTATCAAATATAATCATCGCATCGTTCAGTCCGCGGACCGGACGATCTGGATGAAACTCATCTTCCGTCCATTGGCCGTGGCCCGGCCTACATATAAAGGTAATTCCATCTGCATTAGCTGGTACAGCAAAACTAACGGCATAATCCCCTTCGTTTTCACTCATCTGACGTGTGGGCACAACGATAATCTCATTGGCGACCGGCGCACTAGTAATGTGCATTTTTGCCCCTTTCACAATAATACCTTCCTTGTTCCTGTCCACTACATGTAGATAATAGTCCGGAGTCAGTTGCTGCGAAGGCTTTTTGGATCGGTCACCTTTAACACAGGTTACAGCGCCACACATGGCTAGATCGTTCTTACGCACACGCTCCAGAAAGTTGAGAGCATTATCCTGATATTCT
>JAHECH010000551.1 GCA_024641835.1 Deltaproteobacteria bacterium | reverse complement strand
CCAGAGACCTGTGAGACCCAGATCCTCGTGGGCGAGAATGGCCACAGCTACCCCTGGCGACACCATGGCTAGCTGCTCCATGAGAAGGGCGGATCTCAGGGCGGATTTCTTCATGATGTGATTGTCTTTCATCGCGAAGTCCAGCCACCCACCCTGAGCGACAGCGGAAAAAAACTGGCGAGGAACGGATCGTTCCTCGTACCAAGTCGAAAGGCGGGACGCCAGATTCGCTTCGATGAAAGCTTTGAACCTCTGAATCTCATCTTTCATCTCAGCAGGGATGGAAAAATCCATAACCGCCTCCTTCAGGCAAGAAATTTGTCACGTTCCATCGAGACCACGCCAAAAGGACTCGGAACTTGACGCGGATTCGCGAATCCTAACACAAAACATGATGGCGTTCTTGAGAAAAACAAGCTTTCCCATTGAAATATAAAAATCGGTGATAACTCTTGTCCATGTTTTTGAGCCTTCTCCTACGGAATCCAGTATGCTGAGTCATAAATCCGTCCCCCAACTGAGCTGAGCCGGCGCGCCCCGGGGGGTGTTCTTCCAGGACCACAATATTGCTTCAGGGGCTTTCCGAGGGGCCACGGGGGTCTCTTTCAAAATAGAGAAACGAAGAAGTCGCTGCCCGGTGATCAGCTTTAGGTGATGGGTGAGGCCCCGCAGGGGCGGGGTGAGGCGGGCGGAGGGGTTCCCGGGAACAGGCATGCAAGGCCAAACATGGAAATGACTGATGTAGCCGCGCCGCCCGCCTTCGCTGTTCCCTTCTTGCGGAGTCTTTCCCAGTCTCTCTTCGTTTCCTCATTTTGAAAGAGACCCCCATGGCCCCGATATTTATAGCCGGGTAGGCATAGGCACGGCTTACGGTGCAGGGCGCACGGTACAAGGAAAAGCAATCAATTCGGGGGAGATGAGTATCCGGAAGGTTCGGTGTTTGTTTACCCAAAATACAGGAATCAACCTATTTACTTTAATTGCCCAAAACATATCATTCATGATTAAATTTCGGAAGTCTAGAATGAAATTCTGTATCCCTCGAGTTCGATAAGAAAGGAGACCTGCCATGCCGAGGAATAAAATCGATCTCCCCTATGTCGTGGAGCACATTTCAATTTTGAATGAAAAAGGTGAGCTCGACAAGGCGCTTGAGCCTAAGATACCAGAGGAACTTCTCCTCAAACTTCACAAAGCCATGCTTTTGGGAAGAAGATTTGACGAACGGCTTCTGAGCCTCCAGCGCCAGGGCAGGATCGGAACTTTTGCACCCATCACAGGCCAGGAGGCCTCTCAACTCGGCGCTGTCGCACCATTGGGGCCTTCGGATGTGCTGGTCCCGTCTTTTCGGGAAACGGCGGCGCAAGTATATCGGGGTGCCGCCATGGAAAGCGTTATCCTTAATTTCGGTGGATACAATGAAGCGGCTAGTCTCGTCAAAGAAGGCAATGATCTGCCTGTGGCGGTTCCGGTTTCTTCCCAAGTTCCTCATGCGGTGGGAATAGCCTGGGGTATGAAATACAGGAATAAGAAGGATGTGGCCATGACTTTTTTTGGGGACGGGGGAACTTCCGAGGGAGACTTCCATGAGGGTTTGAATTTTGCGGCAGTCTATCAGGTGCCAGCCATTTTCGTGTGCCAGAACAACCACTGGGCCATTTCCGTGCCTCGTTCAAGACAGACCCACTCCAAAACCATAGCTCAGAAAGCGCTCGCCTACGATATGCCGGGGATACAGGTGGACGGGAACGATGTGCTGGCTGTGTATGCCGCAGCGAAAGAAGCTGTGGACAGAGCGCGGTCCGGCGGGGGGCCTTCTTTCATCGAATGTGTCACCTACCGGATGATGATGCATACCACAGCAGACGACCCGAAACGCTACCGCAAAGATGAAGAAGTGGAAGAGTGGAGGAAAAGGGACCCTATAGCAAGGCTCCAGAAATATCTCAAGGACAAAGGGCTTATCACGGATCAGAAAATCGAAGAGATAGAGACCGGAGCGCGGTGGAACAGGCTGAAGAACTGATGAAAAAATACAATGATCCCCTTCACATGTTCGAGTACGCATACGCTGAAATGCCCCCCTATTTGAAAGAACAAAGAGAAGAACTCAAAAGGGAGTTGGCTGAGATGCACAAGGAGGAAGACCATGGCTAAGATGACGATGGTTCAGGCCCTGAACCTGGCTCTTCGTCAGGAGATGGAGAAGGATGACAGGGTGATCGTATTGGGTGAAGACGTGGGCCGTGACGGCGGCGTCTTTCGCGTCACGGACGGGCTTGTTGAACTGTTCGGGGAGCAAAGATCAATGGACACTCCTCTTGCAGAGTCATGTATCGTCGGTATGTCCATCGGCATGGCTATTTACGGTCTCAGACCCGTGTGCGAGATCCAGTTCTCGGGATTCAGCTACCTGAACTTTCACCAGATCGAATGCCACGCTTCTCGCATGCGCTGGCGTTCCCAGGGCCGATTGAGCGTACCGATGGTGCTCCGGGCACCCTATGGAGGAGGAGTGAGAGCCCTGGAGCATCACTCGGAGAGCCGGGAAGCTTTCTGGGCTCACATTCCAGGGCTCAAGATGGTGATCCCTTCAGGACCTCGGAACGCGCGAGCCTTGCTGGTCAGTGCCATTCGAGACCCTGATCCTGTCATTTTTTACGAGCCAAAAGCCGTCTATCGCGCTTTCCGGGAAGAGGTGCCCGAGGAAGAAGAAGCCATTCCCCTGGGTAAGCCACAGGTCGTTCAGGAAGGGAAGGATTTGACTATGATCTCCTATGGAGCCATGATGAGGCCCACTCTCGATGCCGCATCCATTCTGAGAGAAAAGGAGGGCGTGGAACCAGAGCTGATTGACCTCATGACCATCTCCCCCCTGGATGACACGGAGATTGTGGCGTCCGTGAAGAAGACTGGGAGGGCCGTGGTTGTCCATGAGGCGCCCCGGAGCTTTGGCCCCGCAGCAGAAGTCGTATCCCGAGTGGTTGAAAAGGCCTTCTTCTACCTGGAAGCGCCTGTAGCCAGAGTGACAGGTTTCGATGTCGTCATTCCGCTTTTCAGCAAGGAAAAAGCGTACCTGCCAAGCGCCGAGCGTATACTCCGGGCAGCGAGAAAAGTATTGAGCATCTAAGGGGAGGAGAGAATCATGGCCAAAGCGTTCAAACTGCCAGATCTGGGGGAAGGAATTCATGAAGGGGAAATTCTATCGGTTCGTGTTTCCGCAGGCGACAAAGTCAGCGAAGGGGATATCATTCTGGAAGTGGAAACGGACAAGGCGGCAGTGGAGATTCCTTCACCTTATACGGGAGTGATCGAAGAAATCCTTGTCAAACCGGGCGATACGGTAAAAGTAGGGGATGTGATGATGACTTTCAGGGTTGAAGGAGAGGCAGCGCCTCCTGAGCCTGAAAGGCCTGCTGAAGAAAAACCACCTGAGAAGAAACCCGCCGAACCATCCAAGCCGACTGAGGCGAGGAGAGAAGGGCCGGTTCCAGCATCGCCGGCAACGCGGCGACTTGCCCGCGAACGGGGCGTGGATTTGAGCCTAGTGACACCCACAGGCCCGGGTGGCCTCGTCACTGCCGAGGATGTGCGAGCGTTTGCTGAGGAAAAAGAAAAACCCGCTGAAAAGCCGATAGAGAAGCCCAAAGAAAAAGCGGAAGAGGTGAGGCCCCTGGTAGTTCCGGCGCCAAAGCTGCCCGATTTCTCCAAGTGGGGCCCTGTGGAGCGGGTTCCCTTGCGCTCCATAAGAAAAGCCACGGCAAAGCAGATGGCTCTCGCGTGGTCCCAGATCCCCCATGTGAGCAATCACGATGTGGCGGATATGACGAAACTCGAAGCTTTCCGAGAAAAACACAAGGCGGAGATCGAGACCAAAGGGGGCAAACTGACCCACACC
>JAHECH010000550.1 GCA_024641835.1 Deltaproteobacteria bacterium | reverse complement strand
CTCCGTTTGGGATGAGCACGGTACATAGAGGGCATATGTGGGGATATGCGCTCTCCGCAGAGAAGGCCAAGCTTCCTCCCAGTCGTGGTGCAGTTATCAAGACCCATAAAGGCCGTGTCTACCTTGGTTTCGTTGGGATAACAGACCCCAAGGAGATTGAAGCACGGGCACAAGAGTTCGGTCCGTTCATACAGAAGAGCATGGACGAGTGGGATATTTTCTACGGCAATGCCATGAAAGAGGGGGAGTACCTAACCGTTCCTAATGTCAGGAAAGACCTGAGTGGACTTTCTTTCGCACAGCTGGCAGAGCACTTGAGAAACTGCCAGCGGGTTTGCAGAAGATGCTGGTATCTCCACTTTCTCACGATGTACGTAGCAGATACGGTCTACATGGGCGGCGAGGGATTTGCCAAGAAATACGGGGTAGAGGAAAAAGACTATGCAATGATGCTGAAGGGCTTTGAAACAAAGGGAATGGCCAGTGACAGAGGCCAGTTCCTGTTGTCCAAGTCCGCGATGGCTAAGCCGGCGGTCATAGGATTACTTGAGGGTGATGAGCCGATGGATGTGGTTATGGAGAAGATAAAGGAGGTTGACGGAGGACAGGAATGGTGGAGAGAGGTCCGGACATATCTGAACGAATTCGGGCACCGGAGCACAGCCGCCATCCTGGATGTCAACTTTCCTACCTGGTACGAAGACCCAACCCCTGTCATTGAAAACATCAGGAATACGCTCCCCAAGATAAGGGGTGGATGGGATTTCGAGGAAGAACGTGAAAATACGGGCAAACTGAGAGAGAAGGCCGTACAAGGATTTAGGAATAAGCTGAAATCCGAAGACAAGAACGCTTTCGATAAAGGCCTGCCCCAGTGGCAACAAGCATATACCTTTAATGAGGACCACTGGTTCTACTTTGAACAGGTCAGCTGGTCTGGTTTGCGCTACGCAGCAATGGAAGCGGGCGGGAGATTCGTCGAGCAGGGTATTTTGGAAAAACCAGAGGATGTCTTTTATTTAACCTACGAAGAGATCCTTGAGACACTGGAAAGCTGCGAAGAGGCGCTCGAGGTGGCAAGCTATGGCTATTCCCATCTGCTTCGACCACTTGTGGCTCACAGGAAAAAGCTCAGCGAGGAGGCAGAAAAGCACAAAGGGCCTGCCTTTGTAGGCGTTCTTCCCGACCAAGTGGAAGATCCAATTGCCATAAAGGTCTTCGGGCTGACCGGTTTCGTCCTAGATAAAGCACGGAAGGAAATGGCCGGGGAAACGGTGAAGGTCGGAAAGAGAATTGAAGGTTTTCCAGGAGCCCCCGGAGTCGTAGAAGGGAGGGCCAGGGTTATCATTGACCATAAGGACTTCCCGAAGCTAAAAACGGGCGATATCCTTGTGTGCCCTTATACGTCACCGGCCTGGACACCCATCTTCCCGAAGATCAAAGGTGTGGTGACAGACAGCGGGGGGATGTTGACTCATGCGGCCATTACGGCGAGAGAGTATGGGATACCTGCCGTGGTCGGGACATGGGTGGCGACGACGGCCATCAAAGATGGTGATATCATCCGCATAGATGGGACAAACGGTGTTGTAGAGATCATGTAGTTATCATCCGGAGATAAAGATAGTGGGAGCAAAAGAGGTTGAAGTCATTAAGACAACGACCTGGTCCGCAGGGCCCGGATGTCATGGCGGCTGTGGCGTTCTGGCTCATATTAAGGATGGGAAGCTGGTAAAGATCGAAGGTGATCCGGATCATCCCTGGAATCAGGGTCGTTTATGTCCCAGGAACCTGGCACTCACGCAGTATGTCTATCATCCCGACAGGCTCAAGTACCCCATGAAAAGGATCGGGGAGAGAGGCGAGGGCAAATGGGAGCGGATATCCTGGGATGAGGCGTTTGATTTGGTGGAGAAAGGTCTCAGGGATATCAAGGATAGATACGGCCCTGAAAGTATGGCCTTTCTCAAGGGCACCGGCAGAGATGTGGCCGGATGGCTCCAGATGATGGCCTATGCTTATGGGAGTCCGAACGTCGCATTTGGGCTCAGCGGATTAGCCTGTTATACCCCCAGATTAATGGCCATGTGGGTTACCCAGGGCGATTACTGTGTCGCGGATGCCTCTCAGTGGTCGCCCAAACGCTACGATGATGCCAATTACCGTGTCCCGGAGTGCATCGTCGTGTGGGGTCAGAACCCGCAGGCCACCTGCCCGGACGGCTTCTTCGCACACTGGATCATTGACCTCATGAAGAGGGGGTCTGAGCTTATCGTTATTGATCCCAGGTGTACGATGATGTCCTCCCGGGCCAAGATATGGCTGCAGATAAGACCTGGAACGGATGGCGCACTCGCTATGGGATTTCTTAATATTATTATTAGCGAGGGGCTTTACGATGGGGCTTTTGTGAAAAAATGGACCAATGCCCCTTTTCTCGCCAGGGTGGATCATGAGAGGACGAGCCTTCTGAGAGAGAGTGACTTGGTGAAAGGAGGAGGCCAGAACAATTTTGTTGCCTGGGACACCGCCACGAATCAACCCGGAATATGGGATTCTGTTCATTTGATGTACAACACGAAGGAGGCAAAGCCCGCGTTCGACGGCTGCTACGAAATGAAACTCGCCGACGGAACGGTGGCCCAGTGCAAGACGGTATGGACTCTCCTCAAGGAGAGGGTTGGTGAATACTCTCCGGAGAAAACAGCTGAAATTACCTGGATTCCGGCCGAAAAAATCATAGAGGCCGCTCGGTTCTATGCCAAAAGCAAGCCCGCAGCAATACATTGGGGCCTACCTGTTGATACCATCCAGAGCACCACACCCACGGCCCAGGCCATTTCTTTTCTCTGGTCCATGACCGGGAACCTGGACATGCCCGGCGGAAATGTGATTGCCCGGGGTGCATTCAACGTCACACCCTATCCCATGCATTCGGAACCGACAATAGTCAGCTTACCGCCTGAGGTCAATGCAAAGAAGGCCGGAGCTCAGAAGTATAGGGCTATTAAGGAGTTTCGTCAGAACGCGCTCCCCGACGCCATTCTTGATCAGGTCTTCAGCAGTGATCCCTATCCGATTAAAGGCGTATGGATACAGACGTGTAACCCTGTGGCCAACACGGGAATGGATCCCAAAAAGTGGCATGAGGCGTTAAAAAAGGTGGACTTTGTCGTTGCCGTCGATCTCTTCCTCACGCCTTCGGCCATGCTCGCGGATGTGGTACTCCCTTCATCGACTTACCTGGAGAAAGATAGCGTCAGGGCATGGTGGGCTCCGCTTCAGGCGATCAAGAAGATCATAAGCTATGAGGACTGCAAAACCGATATGGAGATCAATTTAGAGGTGGCGAGGAGATTCAAACCCGATCTCACATGGAAAGATTCGGAAGAGGTCCTGGACGAGATCGTCAGCCCCTCTGGAATGACCTATAAGGAGTTGAGAGAGAAGGGATGGGTTATGCCCCCCGAGGGTCACCCAACAAGGCCTTACCACCGGTATGAAAAGGGGCTCCTGAGGAAAGACGGGAAACAGGGCTTCTCGACAACCTCAGGCAAGATTGAGTTCTGCTCATCCATGCTGGAGAACTGGGGACTCACTCCGATTCCCTATTACGAAGAGCCGCCTTTCAGTCCGATCAGTACCCCTGACCTCTACGAGAAATATCCGCTGATTATGATGACCGGTAGAAGGTCATCCCTCTTCTTTCATTCGGAGCATCGGCAGATTCCCTGGCTGAGGGAACTGGACCCTGATGCGATTGTGGAGATTCATCCGGAGACGGCCCAAGAGCTCGGGATTATCAATGGTGAGGAGGTGTGGATCGAAAACCAGTTCGGCAGGTGTCGGCGCAAGGCCAAGGTCACACCCATCATCCATCCTAAGATGGTCATGGTCCCCGCAGGGT
>JAHECH010000549.1 GCA_024641835.1 Deltaproteobacteria bacterium | reverse complement strand
AGAGAGTTCACGGATTGGCCGGTACTCTTGTCAGAAGCATACGCAAGGAAATCCGTGAACTCTCTGCCAAGCCAGGCTGGACGAACTCGTGGGACGGGGAGGGGTATATCCCGGATTACTCGAGGGTGAGAAACCGATTGAAGGCGCTTCTGGACCAAGGGTATGCGGACGAGGTATTGGAAGTGGGGAAAGACCTTCTGAGGGCGGGAACCAATCATGTAGAAATGAGCCATGATGAGGGTGAAACCGCTGAAGAGGTCGCCAGCTGTATGGATGTGGTTCTTCAGGCACTCCCTCAAAGCTCGCTTTCTCCCTCGCAGCAATTGAGTTGGGCAGTGCAAGCGGTCTTCAAAGACCAGTATGAACTTTGTCGAGGTGTTGACGCAGAGTTTGAAGCCAAGTATGGCAAAGAGGATTGGAGCATTGTTGCCGACGAATTGATTGGAGACCTCAGGGCGTTTAAGCCGACCCGCGAGGAGGAAAGCTTTTCTAGGGACTTTAGGCGGGACCAGTTGAGTGGCATGGTTGGTCATGCGCTGGAAAAGGCTGCTCGAACCGAGGAGGCTATTGCTTTATACGAAGCTGAAGCGGACAAGACAGGGAGCTATGTTCGTCTTGTGAATCTGCTGATCAAAGAGAAGCGTTTTGAGGATGCGGAGAACTGGATAAAAAAGGGCATCAAAGCATCTGAGAAAAAGTGGCCGGGAATTGTCAGCCAGCTTCGGATTCTCATGAGAGAAATGCGCCAAAAGCAAGGGGACCGGCTTGCGGTGGCGTCCTGCGATGCTGAAGATTTTCTTGAAAATCCAACCGTCGATACCTATCTGGGTTTGAAGAACTCAGCGAAAAAAGCTCATGTCTGGTCTGAGATTGAAGAAGCGCTCAAGAGATATCTGGAGCAGGGTGTGCTTCCACTGCATGGGGGTGCTTGGCCCCTGAAGCAGACTGGACTCAAAAGTCATCCAAATTCCAGAAAGAAGGATTTCCCGCTAACCCACACGCTTATCGATATTGCCATTGAGGAGAAGCGACCCGACGAAGTCATCCGGTGGTATGATAAAAGGAAACAGGAGTCTCATCGCTGGGGATCGAGCGGCTTATGGGAAGACGGGATTGCTAAAGCTATTGTGGGCAAGTACCCTGAAAGGGCCGTTGAAATCTGGAAAAAGGTCGCTGAGGGACTCATAGCGGTGACCAAGCCCGCCGCTTACGAGGAAGCGGCTTCCCAGCTTCGCAAAGCCCAACGCGTTATGAAGGAGTTACACAAGGAAAAGGAATACCAGGAATATCTTTCTGGGCTCCGAAAGGCCAATGAGCGAAAGCGACGATTCATTGAAATCCTGGACGGTCTTCAGGGACGCCGGATCATAGATGGTCATTAGGGAAATATAGATGGAACGAGATTTGAATCAGGCGGTGATTCCTTTGTCGATGGTTTGGTTCTTCTGTAGGACAAGAAATGAGATCTTTGCTTATTTTGGTCCGACCAAAAACCCAGTGGTTATAGGTATCCCCTAGGTGAACTGCAGAGGATGGCAAAAGAGCTCAAGTTCCAAATTCTATCATTTCTTTGGTATTCTTCCTATCACAGGTTTGGGTGGGGTTAGGGTATGCTGTTCATATCCCATCAGTGGCGATGAGCTCTTGTGGGCTTCCTTCGAGGTCTATGATTTGGCGTGAGCCTTTGCGGTCCTCGCGAAGGGTCTTAATCGTCTCACTATCGTCTCATTTCGGCTCAATAATCTCCCGCCCGTAATCTATTGTGTAGAATGTCCCCCGCCCGGAACCATGTGCTTTGATCCATCCATCCTTTAGCAAGCTAGCCAAACTTGACACAGCACAACAAGACCGCTGGTTTCTGGTTTTTCTCCCTTCAATCTTGGCCTTGATTTTTCTCTTGACAATCCGTAGCTCTAAAGCTACATTTCTAATCATGGAAGCCTCGGAAAGACAAGTCGAGAACTACGTCCGCTCTGACGGCAGCTGTCCTTTTGAAGACTGGATAGGCTCGCTCCGCGACAGAAAGACGAGAGCCAAAATCCACGCGAGGATCGGCCGTGTCCGATTGGGAAACCTGGGCGACTGTAAGTCGGTAGGTTCCGGCGTTCTGGAAATGAAAGTCGACTACGGACCGGGGTATAGAATCCACCTGGGTCAAGTTGGTATGAAGTTGGTTGTACTCCTTTGCGGCGGGGACAAGAGTTCGCAAACTGAGGACATTAGGAAAGCTATCGAATACTGGGAGGACTATAAGAATAGAGATTAGGAGTCCACAATGGCCAAAAGCAGAAGTTATCAAAAAAGCCTTTTGGAAGCGCTGAAAGATCCACTTGAAGCAGTTGAATACCTGAATGCTGCTCTCGAGGAGGGGGATCCTGCCGTTTTTCTTCTCGCATTGAGAGACGTCGTTGATTCGTATGGTGGAATGAGCAAGCTTGCGGCATCTACTGCTCTAAACAGGGAGAATCTTTACAGGATGCTTTCAACGAAAGGAAATCCCGAATTCTTCAGTTTGCTGACTGTCCTGAAGGCCGTCGGTTTTCGATTGGCAGTCGAATCCAAGGCCGGCGGACGTTTAGCAACCAAAGTCGGAATTAAGAAAATAGTTCTGCATCCAAGTCCAAGTATGGGGCAAGTGAAGGAATCTGCACGGGAGTACGCCCTCGCGGCAGATACATCAGCTCGTTTGGAGCGTGCTATCCCGTTTAAAACGGCAGACAATCAAGAAATGGGAACGCTCGACTTCGATTACAAAAAGGGCATCTTATTCCTTCAGCTAGCAGAGTATGTCCCACTCGGCCCGGTTCGCGAAGCGGAGCTTCAATTACAGGATGGAAGATCAGTCCCTGCCGTGGGAGTCTCGGTAGATGAAAAGAATCGCCTGGTCTTGCTCAGAAAAACGAGGATTTCGCCCAGAGAAGTATCGCAAATCACGTTGTCGACCGAGAGTGGATGATGGATGCCGATATCCAAAGACTTGATAAACTCTTAACTGAAATTCAACTTGCTGATCCTCCTTATGAAGGATCAGTGGGACGCGAGGATCTCTATCAGGATATTTGCAGGCTCCTATTTGATGCCCAACTTTATCAGAGCATTTGGTCAGAGCCGACACTGAATCACCTGGAACGACTGTTTGAAAACGAAAAACCTAGCGAGCTTTTTCAAGTCGAATTGGAGGAGATTCAGAGGCGAGCGATAGCAGTGAGAGATATTAACGATTTCTTTTTTAGTATCGGAGACCAGGAAACCGCGGTAGGGGAACTGTGCAAATTCTTGTCAAGAATCATTCTTCCCCCTGAAGATCTCGACAGCCGCTTAGATGCATCCGGGCGGCTGCAGGAAATCCGAAATCAGGACGCCTCGACCTCCGCAAAAATAGAGTTGTTTCTTGAACTACTCATGGACGATTATAAATTGGACCTGACCAAGAACGATGCAATCAGAGGGTGCCTTTCATCGCTCAAGAGCCGTGAGACTGTGGGGAAGGTAATCTCTCTATTGGTTAGAGAAACTGGTCAAGCAATAGCCGCTTCGCTCCACGTAAAACTTCAGCCCGGTTCTGGCCAAGTGTTGTGCCATGTTAAAGGAGCCGATGATTTCAAGGACGCTGTTGACAGAGCTTACTCGGCCATGCGGGAAAAGGGGTTCCTGTCAGGAACGGAAGACATCCTTTACTCGCTTGATCTCACGGACGCCCGCTATCACGGATCTTCCCTCGGTCTGGCGGCTGCAGTTGGAATGCATGATGCTAAACAGAACATCGCGACTGATCCATACACTGCCTTCAGCGGAGAAGTAAATCTGGTCGGCCAGGAATGGACGATCCAATCGGTTAGCGGTGTGATCGAAAAACTCACTGCTGCCAAGCGATCTGGTTGTAGACGAGTATTCATCCCACGAGCAAATC
>JAHECH010000548.1 GCA_024641835.1 Deltaproteobacteria bacterium | reverse complement strand
GTCGGATATGCGCCTGCCGCTGAATTAGCTAAGAAAACCGGGATCGAGCTCACGCCGGAAGGGTACGTCAAGCGGGATGCACACCACAGGACCAATATTCCCGGGATTTATTCGGCCGGCGATGTGGAGGGGGGATACAAACAGATCGTGACCGCATCCGGACAGGGGGCGGAAGCAGCCATGGCCATCTTCGAGGACCTGGTGAATCCCTACTGGAAGTCCAAACAAGCAGCCGCCTGAGTCGCGACCAGCATCCGGGATCATGTCCCGAAATATCTTGATTTCGGTCCCCGGGCGCTCCAACCCCGCCTCGGCATAAGCGCTAACCTAAGAAAGAGAATGGATGCGCACGTCGGAGGGTGACGATGGCTTTTCTGGAGTGACTGGCGGGAGGGCGCTGTCTTTTCGCGACTTATCTGTGGGGGAAACCGCAGCCCTGAGCTTGTCGAAGGGAATGCGGAGGGGGCAAGAATCCCTCACAGATAAGTCACAGAAAAGACCAGCCCGGGAGACTTGGAACGCAAGAAAAATCATCGTCACCCTCTTGAGTTGCGGCCTATGCTCCGCCTGGTGGATGGGAGCGAGCTGGAATTCCAGAAGGCGTTCGTGAGACCCGATACCAGCACAGGGGTCTCCAAGACACGAAAGGGCACCGCTCAGGGTGCCCCTTCCCTTATATCAAGCCTGTCAGGCAGGCTGTGATTTATCCTTAGTGAATTTCGATCTTCTTCACACTGCTCTCTTCGGTCTTCGGCAGGGTCACTGTCAGAATTCCATCCTTGTAGCTCGCATCAATTTTCTCCCTGTCTACCCCGTTTGAGATACGGAAGCTTCTCTCGAAGGAGCCTGAGTACCTTTCTGCGCAGTGGCAGCATTCGCCTTCTCTGGAGTCTTTCACCTTTTCACCTCTAATGCTCAAGATACCATCGCTAAAGGTGATATCGGTCTTCTTCATGTCAATTCCAGGAAGCTCCATTGTCAAAACGTACTCCTTCGCGGTCTCCGCAATGTCAGAAGCGGGAACCCAGTCTTCGTAGTCTCCCGCAAAGTAGAAAGGATATTCCCAGTCTCCAAAGAACCGCTCGGAGAGAGGCCATGACGATCGAAAGCTTACAGGCGCAAGGTCTAGGATTGTTGTCATCTGATTCACCTCCCTTCGGTGAAACGGCTTGGAGCCGTTCTGGCAAAACAATAATCACTCACTCCTCTCAGTCAATCTGACTATGTCCCACATTTTTTACTGGACACAGGGGGTACGGATTGGGGGTCGTGGGGGTCTCTTTCAAAATGAGGAAACGAAGAGAGACCTGGAATGACCAAGCAAAAAGGGGGCAGCGAAGGCGGGCGGCGAGGTTTCACCAGTCATTCCCATGCATGGTCTTGGATGGCTATTCCCGGGAAGCCCTCCGCCCGCCTCACCCATCACCTAAAGCTGGTCACCAGGCAGCGTTTCCTTCGTTTCTCTATTTTGAAAGAGACCCCCACGGCCCCTCAGGCGTTTCTAGTACCCCTGTGTCCAGTAACCCCACTTATGGCTAAATGTCAGCCGTCAATGGAGGAGTCAGGAGAGGCTACTTAAAAGAGGTCGTCCTCTGATTGCTTCATCTCCTTCCTCCGCCTGGTAAAAATGATTTTGTACTGATCCTCGAAGCCTTCGAAACAGACACGGCACTCCCCTTTCTCTTCCGGACCGGCGCAAGCCTCACACTCCTGCCCTTTCGGCAGGGGCTCCAGATGAACCTCAAAACCAGCCTCTTTGTAAAGCTCCACGGCTTCGCTCAGGCGCGGCTCGCTGGCAATAAATTGCTTCACCCACCCCTCCCGGTTCAGCTTTTCAAGCCCAGGTTGCTTATGCATTGCTGAATTACTCCTCTATCCACATCATGGTCTTTCCTCTGAGACCATCCCAGGGTCCCTTCCCTGCCCGGTCTTTCGTACCTGGCGCCAGATGCCTCAAACTTAGCTTCATCACACCATACTTGATTCCCTGCGCCGAAGGAAGATCTACGCTCTCCGATACCCTCTGAAGCTCGGCAAGGAAATTTAGGGGATCACGACAAAAATCGACGACGGCCTTCTTCAGGTGGAGAGCCGTTGAATCAGAGAATATTCCTCCTCTGAGCTCGACCAGTTCATCGAGCCGATATGGGGACAGGTCTGGAACATTGACCGTGATGGCGGGCTCCATCACCTTCAGCCTCTGTTCGATCAAATCCTGCCAGGACAGAGAGACATATTCCATGACACGGCGGCTGAAAGTGACGAGTGGCTCATGATCTCTCAGCTGCTCTCCAAATAGGGAGAACCAAGCTTGGAGCACCTGCGAAAGATGGCGATCGTCAATCATCGCGCCTGAATCAAATTCCGGCAAGTCTGCGAAGAGACTAGCCTCCACCTCATCCTCGACAGCCCCTCTGAGGGGCGAGTCCTTTTCTCTGAGAGACTTCAGCATTCTTTTCACGCTTTGCTCTTCCTTTTCCATTTCCTGAGCGAAATGAAGGAGGAGATGCCATCCCAAAGAATGGTTCTTCTCATAATCAATAGCATCGGTCCTTCCCTGGCGAACCATTCCCCTGATATCCCAAGTGGTATCCCTCCCGTCCTCAGGATTTGCCGTAAGAAATGCCCTGAACCCCTTGCCCCGGTGGAGCCTGGCCCACGTCATGCATTCGGACAAAAGCGTCTTGAAGTCCTCAGCGGGTTTCAGGGTCTCAGGGGGATTGAGGACTCGGACCACGCCGAGTTTTTCCGCCTCACCAATGAAGGAAGGCTTTCCCATGTACCAAGGCCGAGAGATGTCCAATGAATCAAAGAGGGAGAGGGCTTTCTTGAGTTGGATCTCTGTGAGATGAGAATGCGGAAACAGGGTTCCTCTCAGATCGACTCGATTCTCGGGCAGGCTCATCTGTTCAATCCTGAGGCTGGGGGCAAGTCTTGAAATTTATAGCACCCTTGTCCTCTGTTGACAAGGGCTGAATGCAGCCTCCACCCTTTATAAACCTGGATCGATACGCAAGATAGGCGGAAAGGATACCCTCCTCTTTTGCCTTGACTATCCTTCCCAATTGGACTAGAAAGTTAGCTTTGAGTTTTGTAAGCCCTTGAATAGTGAGCGCTTTCCTCTGAAAGCCATTAAAAACCATCCCTTGGAGTGATTCCAGTCGGTTATGGAAAAATCGGGTACCCTTCTTGAAGAGAGAAGGAAGAAAATAGAAGCGCTGAAAGCCTTGGATGTCTCCCTCTATCCCGCAGGCTACCATTGTGACCTCACGATCTCTGAAGCCATTGCTCGCTTCGGGAAAATGGATTCAGAGTCGCTGGAGAAAGGAACAGAAACATTTTCTCTGGCGGGCAGGATTATGGCCCTCCGTGACTTTGGCAAAGCTTCCTTCATTCACATCAAGGATCGAACCGGTGCCATTCAGGCCTACGTGCGCAAGGACAGAGTGGGAGAGGAAAGCTTCAAGATCTTTAAGCTCATGGACGTGGGCGACTTCATCGGGATTAGAGGCTCTTTTTTCAGGACAAAAACAGGCGAGCTGACCATTCTTGCGGAACAAATCCGCCTCTTGTCCAAGTCCATGAGACCGTTACCCGAGAAATGGCACGGCTTGATCGACATTGAGACCAGGTACAGGCAGCGTTATCTGGACCTGATTGCCAATGATCACGTGAGAGACATTTTTGTTTTGCGAAGCCGAATCATCCAAATGATCCGGGAGTTTTTCATTGAGAGGGGATTCCTGGAAGTGGAAACACCCATGATGCAACCCATTCCGGGCGGGGCGACAGCCAAGCCTTTCAAAACCTATCACAATGCCCTGGGTATGCATCTCTACCTGAGAGTTGCTCCGGAACTCTACCTGAAGAGGCTTGTGGTCGGCGGACTGGAGCGCGTCTTTGAAATCAATCGCAA
>JAHECH010000547.1 GCA_024641835.1 Deltaproteobacteria bacterium | reverse complement strand
CCGGGTTCCCACTGGAAGATGCAAGAATACGGACCTGTCCGGGAGGTATACTTGCTCCCGTCGCCTCGCTAATAAGAAGAGGTGGGGCGATGAGTCTAACTGCCTGGTCAGTCATGGCATCTGTGGTCACCCCGAAGGAGAGCTTCCGCGAATCCGGGAGACAACAAAACATCTCTACCGTCATACCCGTTTCCGCCAATCCAGCAGGCACAGGGGAAAAGTCAGGGAAGTCCAGCGTGAACATGAAGGGCACCCATATCGGAGCCTCAGCTTCCACTGACTCCACCTTGAGTTTCCCCTTGTACAGGCCATCAGGAAGTCCAACGGGCATCTTTTTCGGAAATCCGATAGTGAAATTGAACAGAAAAGGATGGTCACGGCTGGCGGAGCCCTGGGATGGGGAGAGCACACACCATTTTTCATTGTCGAGGGGGAAATTGGTGTCTGCGTGCCAGAGGCCTGTCACTGAGATAGTAATGGGCACAGATCTCGGGCTGTCGTGCTCGATTGTTATGCCTTCAATTGTGTAAGAAGGTCGCTCCGGCTGCAATACGCCGAACTGAAGAATCTTTTCTTCAGGGTCCAGACTGGGTCCCCGGGCTGGCTTAGTCATTTGCCCGGATTGGGCATGAACGACGGGGACATCTGCCAGCAACAGGGCGACCAAACATAGCAATGAAAGACGAAACAAACGTAGCCGAAAGAACAGGCGACATCCGTTCTCTATTCGTGTTTCCTTCATAAGACCTACTCCCTTTATTTTGGACCAGGAATTCTCACCCTCAGCTTGACCGCCTGCCTTGGCTGTACATACAAGTCGTATTGTGTGTGGAGGTAGCGAGTTTTTTCCGCATCCAGATAGCCCGTTACATGCATGCGGTAGCTGCCAATAGCAGGAGGCACCCAGCTCGCTCTGAGAACCTTACCCGTCTCAGGAGAAAAAACGATTCCCTCTGTGGCGCGGTCGCCCTTTTCGTTCACTATATTGGCCTTGGCAGTTTCAAGCTGCCCCGGCGTAGTTCCCTCCAGCCGGCAATAAAGATTAACCGGCATGTTTACTTCAGCTGGATTGGGCTGGGCTACCACAACCAAGCGGAGGTGAGTTCGCCCTTCCACAATTACCTTCAGGGGGGGAAGGAACCGCCCCGTAGTAAGGGTTAGCGTGTATTGGCCGCTAGGGGGCTGATCCAGAAATATGCGCTCAAAAATAGTATCTCCTTGACCGTTTCTATCCCGTGCCCTGAGATACCGAGCCGCACCAGGATTAGAGGCACTTATCTTTCCCACAGGCCCGGTCAGCTCCCAGGAAATATCTTCGGCGGGCGGTTCCCCGTACAGTACCAACACACGCGCACGCTCAAGGCTGCTGTCTAATTGGAAATCCATCGACCATTTGTGGTACCCCGCTGAGTCTAACGATGCTCGTTCAACGTTCATCAAACTGACCGGCTTGGGCACGATGCTATCCAGGCCGGAAACAAGATTCTTGCTCTCAACTTTTATGAAGGCATTGGAATCCCGGGTTACCTCTACAGCCAGCTCTCTGAGAAGATCCTCGCCGTTTGCCTCTATTCCTGTTAAGGCTACCGGATACACTTCTATGCTATTTTCTCTGAGAACCCCAAACTGCAGAGTTCTGATTCGTTCCATGGAAAGCTGGGATAACTGGCCCATTAAGGAACTCAAATTACCCACACCTCTTCGGAAGCGAGAAACTTGATCTGGAAAACGCTCATCGATTCTTGCCGACGTGAGATCCGGCTCCGGCATACCATCAGAGATCAAGACCATCTGTTTTCGGCCTTCACTTTTTGCTAGCAGAGCCATTCCCACCTGCAACGCTTCTTCTAAGTCCGTATTGCCTTTGATTTCAGAAAGGGCTCCAAGTTGAGATCGGAGCGTCTCGAAATTGGAGGTCAGTTCTCCAGGAGGAAAAGCTCGAACTTTGCTGTTAAACAGGATTAAGGCTCCCTGATTGGTATCATTGGCCAGCTCCAGCTGGTCGAGCAGGTATTCCACTGCGGCCTGTGAAAGCCCCCGAGGATCCCCTCCTTCCTTCTTCATTGAACCTGAGCGATCAACAAGAATCACCATGTTCGTGCGTTCCTGGTCGGAGGTCACTTGGGCAAAACCTTGCTCCAATCCAGAAAGGCATATAAAAAAGACCAGCACGGCTATCAAAACGATCCCTTTTCCCAATTTCCGCCTCCCTTTGCTGCTAAAGCTACCCCATTCCTTTGAGGAATCCATGAAACGCTTGCAACCACTCAATCTTCTGCTGAGAGTTTCCATCTAACGGAAAAGACGGACGTCCCTTGCCGAGAAATCGGTTATAGGTATATTCCCCACCCGCGCGGGTTTCTATTTTCTTCATCATGTCCAGATTTTCTTTCATCTGGTTAAGCTCCTCCTCCTCCTGTTCCGCCTCCGCGGAGAGACCCTCCTTTATCGAAACCTGCGTTTTGAGAGCCCGATTTTCTTCCTTCTTTTCTTCCACTTGATTTCGGAGTGACAATAATTGTCCTAGTTCCTGCTCTTTCAACTGCTGCCTCAAGACATCGTTTTCCTCTCGAAGGGCTTCTACATTCTGTCCCCTTCCCATGAGATCTCCTTGTGCTTTCGCGATTTCCTTCTGAGCTCTTTCAATTTCAGCTCTCAAACGCGTGCACTGAGATTTTAGGTCAGAGTGCTTTTCTTTCAAGTTCTCGAGGGTTCTTCTGGATTCCTTTTGTTCCATGCTCTTAAATTATTTTCGAATTTGGCGAGTGATTTTTCGAATTCTTCTTCATAGCGATCCCGTTCCTTCTTTTTGGGTTGGAGATCTAAACGGCTAGGAATTCTTCCTTCGAGTTTTTTCAGCCGGTCTCGCAACTGCACATCAGCCTCCTCCAAATTCATCAATTCGGTTCGCAACTTTTCTTCTTTCTCTGGTAACAAGGACAGGTCCTTGCTGCAATTTTCGTTTTCTTCCCTGAGACGTTTCTCCTGGTCTTCTGCGTTTGCTGTCTCTTCCAGTAACTGCTGTTCCGTGCGTGTCAGAGTCTCCTTGTCCTGACATAGCAGAGTCTTCTGCTTTTTGAGTCGCTGGATAGAAACCTCGAAGGCAAGGATCTCGCTTTGTATCCGGAGGTCTTCAAGTTGAGCGGCATCAGCAATGTTTACCACAGTATCAAGAGCGATGACTGCTGGAACTCTGAAAGAACTGTTTACCTGCAATAAAATAGGCTCTCCTGAAAGATTTATCGCAAAACTTGCTCCGGGGTAAACCGGCCAGCAAGCCCTCTTGATTATGTTGCAAAGTTCCTTTTGCTCTCCCTCCGTGAGAGAGGCATTTGTCCGGAACCTGACAAAGCTCAAGCGACTTGTTTCACCAAAGTCCTTTCTCAAAAGGAGTTCATCCCCCTCACTCATGCCCAAATATTCCAGAAGCGAGGGATCCAGTTCAATCTCTGGTTTTCCATCCCCCCCGAAAGGGACAAGATGAAGACCCGGGCATCGAGACCAAACGCGGACAAAACTTTCTGTGCCCTGGAAAGGTATTTTTTCAGAGGGTGGCCACTTTTCGGGGCCGCCCGGAATCTGCACCAGGAGAAATTCCCCAGGGGAGACACCGAGAGTATCCATCACGCTTGTGTGAACACGGCAGAGATTAGCGTACTGCAATTCTTCTGGTAAGGTCTTCACGCGAACCCTAATCATGGGCTATCCCGTTTTTCATAGAGGCTCCCGTCTAGAATCCGCTTCAAGCAATCGTTCAGAGGTGAATTGGACTTTTTGCTTAAGGCCTCCTCCAAATAATGTCTAAGGTAATCGGGATAAATACTGGGGTCGTTGGGCATCATATCAACGAAATTCACGGCGATCAGTGTGCGTATGGTTTGAGCATCAATTTCTTTCATGTTAACGTTAGACTTATAAAGCTCAATGG
>JAHECH010000546.1 GCA_024641835.1 Deltaproteobacteria bacterium | reverse complement strand
CTCCCCGCTGTGCCGTCGAAGCTCAACAAGATGTTTTCGAGAGCCGCTGTTTTCCTGCTCATGGGGATCATGAAGGCAAGGGCTCCGAGCATTCGTCCGAGGAGCTGCGCAATGCTGAGAGGAACGTATGACCCCACCATGACAAGGCCACGAATCAATCTATAGATGATCCATTCCAGTCGCTTATCCAGAACTCCGCTCCTTCAACATCCCAAAGAAAATCTCCGCTCCCTCTGTAATCACCAACCTGATACTCAGATACGCCAGATCAGGATACTCCCTAACGACATTTTCGAGCCGGGCCCAATCCTTTTCCGTTGTCACCAGGCAATCAGCGCCGACTCTCTTCTTTTTCTCCACCAGATGCGCGATTTCTCTGGAAGTCAAGACATGATGATCTCTGAACGGAGTGAACGAAGCGACCTCGGCACCGAGATCAGCCAAAGTCTTTTTGAAAACTGCCGGCCTGGCAATCCCTGCAAAGGCGGCAATCCGTTTCCCTTTTAAGAAGTCTGCATTATAGACTTTGCTTCCGTCCGGAAAAACGATTTTTTCAGGAACGTGCCGGCTCAAGAAAATGGGCTTTCCCGGAAACTTCCTGTTTAGAAGCTCAAGAATCGCTGGGCTTCCTTCTCCAATGCCAGCCGGGGCTCTTGTGAGCAGGAGAGCATCAGCTCGCCCAAGATGTTCAATCGGCTCTCGCAATGGTCCCCATGGCAAGAGATGCTCATTTCCGAAAGGGGCTGTGCCGTCTATCAGAGCCAGGTCGAGATCTCTCCTGAGAGCGATGTGCTGGAAACCGTCATCAAGAATGAAGAAGTTCGTTCCATGTTTTTTGTGCGCGAGCAGACCCGCAAGGTAACGCTGCCTGGATATGATCACAGGTACGCCCGGCAGCCTTTTGGCCATGAGGTAAGGCTCATCACCTGCTTCTGCTGCGCCGGCGAGCACCCTGTTCCTGTCAGAGACTTCGAGCACCTCTTTCTGATGTTTGCCTCCGTATCCCCTTGAGAGAATAGCAGGCTGATATCCCTGGCTCACAGCCCATTCTGCGATCATGATGGCTGCGGGTGTTTTACCCGTTCCTCCAGCCGTTAAATTGCCAACGCTCACCACAAATCCCGGCAGCGATTTTCTCTTTGCTCCCGGATAAAGCTTCACCCTGAGCCGCACAGCGACGCCATAAATGGAGGACAACGGCGCAAGCAACGCCGCCATTGGGGAAAAGCCCTTCCTGTCATGTATCCTTGACCAATCCATCATGTTAAAGGTACGAGTGACAACCTCCGCCCTCTTTCCTCTGTCATTCCAGCGGAAGCCGGAATCCAGATTTTGGACTTTTGTGTGATTTCGTTTTCCGTCCTCTGTGGCTTTCGCCTATCGATTTTCCCTTGCTTTCCGCCTGGGTTTTCCCAAGTATCACAAAAGCAGGCGATTTTTCCACACTGTATCGGGTTAAAATATATTTCTAACTATTCCAGCTCCCCCCAGTAAACTTATCAGCCTTGCAAAATTAGCCGGCCGCAAAACGGAATTCTTCAAAACGCGAGGAATATCATAAACCATAGCTGGCCTTATGTATACCCTTTGTCGCACCTCCCCCCTGAGCAGGGGACAAGTCAAAGGATGAGCGAATGCCCCATTCGCTCAAAGCCGCGCCGTTATCCAAGAGAATTGGGTGATTAAGGAAGCTGCTGATGCACGAGGATTCGGTCTGATTTTGAAGTATCAGTTGTATCCTTGGACGAATAGGGAGTTGGCAAAAAGGGTGGCAAGATGACTCAGAAATGCTTCAATCTGGGCTTTTCCCATTTTTGCAGGGTGGGCCTTGGCTCCATGAAACCTGATGTAACGAACGATCAGGGCACGATGGGCTTGCTCGGTCCGGTAGGCATAGTGATGATACCGAAGGACTTGCTGTACCTAGTCCATGAGTTTTAGCCCGCTGTCAGGCCTGAATTTTGGCTTGCTTTGCAGGTTCCTGGCTCATATAATGCCCCCGTGGAAAACGTACGGTGTATTTCCCATCTTTAAAGACTCTATATTCAAGTACGTGGAATTTTTACCATGCTATATTCGCAATATCAAGGAAGCTTTTCTATCTGTTCATACTGATAAGCGGACCGCTCGTTCTCGCTATGCTCGTCCGCTTATCTGGCTGCGAGATGTACCGATGGAGCTTTCTAGGCTTCGCTCCGCTCGGTCGGTTGGGACGGTAAATTGCAAAAATAGCAATTTCCGCTCCCAACCGACGGCGGCACACCTCGGAGCCCGTTAGCGTGAAAAAGAAAATCAATGATACACCCTCTTGAAGAAGAATTTGGACTGACAGCTGAAGAGCTTTTGGATGCAATCAACCGACGATTCCGAGCAAAAGTCACACTGGAAGGGGCTGTTGCTGAAGTGCATCTTGGTAAACATATCAAAGAACTCCACGCACGAGGAATTATCGCTCGGTTTGAAGAACACGACCTCGATGCGTATCCAGACTATACTATCTGGCTCCCTGGCAAGCTGGAAAGGGGATATCGTCTTGAATGTAAGAATGTAAGGGATGCCCGGGAAGCATACAAGACTGGAGGCACAGTTGTTGCCTTCAAAGTTGAAACCCAGAAAACAAGGGCCTCAAAAGGCGATCGGAGCAGTCGATACTACGGCTTTAATCAATTTGAGATTCTTGCTGTCTGCTTGGGGAAGAAGACTCACAACTGGCGTCAGTTTATGTTCATAAGGAGCAAAGATCTTCGTCAGCACTCGAAGTATCGCGGCAAGATAGCGGTCATGCATCCGGTGCCTCTTCCCAGTGAGACAATTACTCTTCCATGGTATAATTCACTCGAACCGCTAATAACGGAGTTGGCCCGTGATTAAAGCAATATACGGAACAAGTTTGGGCAAGGCGTATTGTGCTGATTCGCTCACTGTCATGCGTGAAATGCTGCCGAATTCCGTTGATCTTGTACTGACCTCTCCTCCCTACGCCCTCCACTTCAAGAAGGAATATGGAAATGCTGACCAAAAGGACTATATTAAATGGTTTTCCCCTTTTGCCGCTGAAATACTAAGAATTCTTAAGCCTTCTGGAAGCTTTGTATTAAACATAGGTGGAACTTGGACTCCAGGAAAGCCAACCCGCTCGCTTTATCATTTTCGTTTGTTACTTCATCTATGTGACAAAATTGGTTTTTATCTATGCCAGGAATTTTTTTGGTATAACCCAGCCAAAATGCCAGCACCAGCCGAATGGGTTAATGTTAGAAGGGTCCGAGTTAAGGACTCGGTGGAATATATCTATTGGCTAGGAAAAACACCAAATCCAAAAGCAGACAATTCCAGAGTCTTGCAGCCATACAGTAAGGATATGCTCCGCCTCATAAAGCGAGGCATTACAGCGACCCGTCGCCCATCCGGTCATAACATAAAGGAAACATTCGCATTGGACAAAGGTGGCGCCATACCAGGGAATTTCATCCAGTGCGGTAACAACGAAAGCAATAGCAACTATCTCGCCGCGCTTAAGAAAGCCGGTAAGAAAATACACCCTGCACGCTTCCCGGCAGAATTGCCCAAGTTTTTCATCAACTTCCTTACTGACCCAGGCAATATTGTGCTAGACCCCTTTTCTGGATCGAACACCACTGGCTACGTAGCTGAAAGTCTCGGGAGAAAGTGGGTCGCCATTGAAATCAATGAAGAGTATTTAAGGGATTCAGAGTTGCGATTTCAATTCTCCCAGAAAGGCAAATCGGAGCCTTTATTCACGAAAAAACAAGAACCATTTCAACTTCCCCTAATGGAAGAAAGATAGGCAGGCTAACCAATAAGGATTGAGAGGAGATGGAGAGACGATTGGAGAGGCGAGGATGGGAGAGATTCAGGCTGTGTCCGTCTCTCCATCTCCTCTCAATCCGTTGTTCAAGAAACCCGGAGC
>JAHECH010000545.1 GCA_024641835.1 Deltaproteobacteria bacterium | reverse complement strand
AAAGATCTTGTTTCTACAAATGGAGCCCATGCGCGTGTATAGCATCAAGCAGTTCTGGATCCATCGGCGGACGGCTGGCAACGTCAATCCAGAAGTTTTTTTTATTGCCCATTTTTTCGAGCATCAGGAAAGCATAGGCTAGGGAAACCAAGGTGACATGATGATGCCATCCTCGCGAAGATTGGCGCTCAAAATGATCCAGTCCCACCTCTTCCTTCATCTCTTCGTAATCTTGTTCAATACGAAAGCGGCCCTGTGGCTTTCGGACCAATCCCCTAAAAGAAGTGCGATGAGGAGGCAGGCTGGAAAGCCAGTATTTCCAGGGGCCTTTGTTCCCCTCCGGCCATTCGATCAAAAGTTCATCCCTTGGCACCTCCAGCGTCTTGCCTTGCACCAAGTCATTGGCCGTCCAAACGACCACCCGAGCAAAACGAGACGACAAGAGTCCCTTGGTCCCTTCTCTCCAAGTGATCTGCTTCAAACTCTCCGAGGGCAAGTCTTTGGAGATTTGACAGAGGCTTCGGGCCGGAGGAAGCTCCTTCGCGTAAAGGCGTTTTCGATGAATTCCTCCTTGTTTCATCGGAGGCTCAGCAGGATGAGGATCTTGCGTCCAAGCACTCAGATCCCCGCTCACTTGAACGACGTCATCCAACTCCCGGCCTCTCAAACCCTGACGAAAATCATACGCATCCCCATAAGCTGAATCGGCCAATACAAGACGACCCTGCAAGCCCCACTCTTTTGCTTCGTCAATCAGATCGAATGCCAGTACGATTTTGGTCTTGAAAGTGATCTCTTCCGGAATCCCTGCCTCCTTCCTGCGGAGCGGACACTATAAGGGAAATTAGCATGATCAAGAATTGAGGTTTATATAGACTGTCCTGTAATGCACCTCGGTGCCCGCTTTGCTGGTTAATTTATTGTTCAAATATCGAAGCATGTAGTCTACACCTAAGCGGAGCTGATCTTACGGTTTTGATTATGGAAAACTCTACGTCTTTGCAAGACCTGGCGATAAACGTCACATGGAATTGGGGCCAAAATTCGGAAGTTGGTGGAAATGCTAGGAAACGGAGGCGTCTTAAAAGAGAATAATATCTTGATATTACTTGCAAAAGACATTTTTTGAACTATATTCTCCTCCTAAGAGAGGCCGGCTTCTAAAGGAGGGGAGGCAAGGGATACAAAAAGTGGGGGAAAGAGATAGGTCTTGCGGATCTGGCGGTGTCCAGGTCTCTGGAGGATAATCGCAGCCTGAAGATAACGAATAGGATCAATGGGGTTGTGAATTGGGAAAACATTGAAGCTTTGTTACGGGAGTACTACGAAATTGGCACGAGCAAGGAGGGAGCTGATGCATATCCACCATTGATGTTATTGAAAGGGTTGTTGGCGCAGAAATGGTTTCGGATTCCATCGGACCCGGAACTTGAGAATCAAATTGATGACCGGATATCGTTTAAAAAGTTTGTGGGTCTTTCTCGTGATAAACCTTGCCCTGATCATTCGACTTTTTCGAGATTCCCCTGCAGATTAAGTAAAGAGGCGAGGATGGAATTAAACAGCGAAGTGCGGGAGGAATTTGCGAGGAGGGGGCTGAGCATTAATGAAGGGATAGCGGCAGATGCATGGTTGGTGAAGTCCGCGAGCAAGCCTTTGAGCAATGATGACGTGCGGGATTTGAAGGAGAAAAGGGGAACACCTGAAGGTAAAGTGGATAAGAAGGGGAATGTGCTGAAATTCAGCAGGGACTTGGAATCTGACTGGACGGTGAGGATGATAAACCTCACTACGGTTTGAAGGAGCAAGCCTCGGTGGATGTGGAAAGTGGTTTCGTGCTAGCGACGCCGATGACGCGTGCCTCTGTGCATGATAGCAACTATCTTCCCTGCCTCACTGTGACGAGTTGTCATACGAAAGAGCCCATCAAGAAGGTGTATGCGGATAAGGATTATTATTGAGAGCCGGACCGATCCTTTCTGCATCTTAATGAGATAGAAGATGGGATTATGCGAAAGGATACGACAACGGCGAAGATCACGGAGACGGACATAGAGAGGAACAAACGTATAGGGAAGGAGAGGTATATAGTTGAGCAGTATTTTGGAGTGAGTCATCTACATCATAGGGCTTATCGTGCCAGGTTCACGACGATCATGAAGAACCTCTGGGATGTCACGTGTCGACAGATGGCATTTAACCTGTTTCGAGGAGAGAGGTTGCCGGCGACTACCTAACGCAAAGGGGGGGTATGCCCGATCACAAAGGCGGGCAGATCAAGGCAAGATTACGCCCATGTAGGGCTGCTAAGCGAGCTGATGCACAACATGAGCTAGGATGAAGAGCCATTACAATATTAGATGACAATTTTTGATGAAAGTTGTTATCATGAAGACACTATCCGCAGTTAATGAAAAATTCAAAGCTCTCCACTCTTTTATTCTGCTTTGGTATAGGTACTATTTCTATCGAGAGGAATGATATATTGTGTATCATAATTTAACCTACGAAGTAAAAAACCGGATCGCCATTATCACACTCAATCGACCTGAGGTGCGTAATGCCATAAATGCTCAAATGCTTACCGAATTGGGTGAGGTTATATCCCGGGGAGCTCGTGACGTTAAAGTGAACGTTATCGTCTTGACTGGAACTGGAAAGGATTTTTGTGCTGGACACGATATAATGGAAAATCGGCAAGAACCTCGGAAAAACACCGAAGCCTGGATTAACGAAGCCTACAAGCCACCTCTAATGGGTATTGTTGAAATGGGAAAGCCAGTCATTAGCGCTGTCAACGGCGCCGCTGCAGGTATAGGCAGTGCATTTGCGATGATTTGCGATCTTACCATAATGGCTGAAGATGCTTTTATACTTTTACCCTTCGTCACTATCGCCACGATACCAGATGGTGGCGCTACATGGCTACTGACCCACGTTATTGGCTATAAAAGGGCCTATCAACTGGCAGTAGAAGCAGAACGAATTCCTGCACAACGCTGCTTGGAACTTGGTTTAGCTAATAGAGTTGTTCCAGGCGATAAATTGATGGGGGAAGCCTTAAGCTGGGCTGAACGGCTGGCTGAGCGAGCGCCTTTATCGCTGGCTTTAACCAAAAAGGCCATGCACCGAGCAAAGACTCTTAGCCTAAGTGAGGCCATTTCCTACGAAGCAAAGCTGCAAAGTATCTGCACATCAAGCGAAGACTTCGCGGAAGGAGTTGAGGCATTTTTTCGGAAGCGTAAGCCTCATTTCAAGGGAAGATGACGCAACGGAATCAGATTCCATAGTATCTTGATGAATACGATCTGAGCGATAGAATCCACGCCGAGGCCCTCACATAATCCGCCGAAAATTTTCAAAAGTCGACTGCTAATGTATAAGGTTCACTACATGTAGGTTTTGTTCTTCAGGATTTGCCAGAATCTCTTGCAGGGTTCATAACTATTAGTACTCCTGCGTTTTTGGACAATATATTTTGTAGAGATATATCTACACAGTAACTTGTTGAACAGGTTTGTCTAAGATCACTTAGTCCCCACACAACCATGAATATTGATAAGAATTCAATAGTTAACAGCGGTGCATCCAATTGGCGTACCTATTGCTAGATCAAGTTATTTGTAGAGGCTAACAAAATTGCTCTGAAACAAGACCAAAGGGAAAAACTTGCCAATAAGGCTAACAGCGATAACCGAATCTGCAGGAAGCCGAACTGAGCTGATTAAGCCCAAATAGAGAGCTGCCCTCGAAACTAGACTTGTTAAAGCATTGCCGACTTCCTATTCAAATGGGCATTTGAAGACCGATAAGTTAACTTTTTCAGAATTATAGGGAACGTCATAAATAAGTTGACATTTGATTAGTTCTCTGGATAGAATCCTTCCGAAAGGAAGTTGGGTAAATCTCCTTCGGAGGGATGAACATGAAAGCATTAACTGTAACGAAT
>JAHECH010000544.1 GCA_024641835.1 Deltaproteobacteria bacterium | reverse complement strand
GGACGGCGCGGCTGCATCAGTCATTTCCATCTTTCGCCTTGCCTGGCCATTCCCGGGAACCCTTCCGCCCGCCTCACCCATCACCCAAAGCTGATCACGGGGCAGCGACTTCTTCGTTTCCTCATTTTGAAAGAGACCCCCGTGGCCCCTCGGAAAGCCCATGAAGCGCGATATTGCAGCATGGAAGACCGCCTCCCGACAGGGGGCAGGGCCGCGCAGCGGATTATGCCAAGGTATTTCCGGGACACGGCACTGGATCCTGCCATGGTTCTTATGTTGCTCTCAGAAAAGCTTCTCTTCCGCCGTCCGCAGTATAGGTGGATTCCCATGCCGAGTCAAGGCAAGGAGGAAAAGCAGACGAGATAAAGGTTGCCAGGGTAGGTGTCCCTGGTATACTGGAATGAGAAATATTCCCGCTCACTCCAAAAACCCGCATATGGAGAGAGAAACCAGGTACGCCATGGAGAACAAGCTGAATCCGAGAAGCATGGCTTTCTTGCTCCCGGACTTGGAGCGAAAGATCAAAGAGAACGGAAATTTCAAATGACGAGGTGAAGCAGATGGAAAGCCTGGAAAAACCGGATCAATGCAAAACCGATGTGGCCGCCACGCAGGAATACCGTGAAAAGATTCCGGCTATCGTGGATGAGCTCGTGATGAGCTGCAAGCGCGGGGATTGCTTTGATCATATCAGCCCGGAGCCCATCCCATCCAGGGAGGGCATAATCGATGTCCTCGAAAGGGCAAGGCGCATCCTGTACCCGGGATATTTCATTCGCTCGCGCGTTGACAACATCAATCTCGGTTACTATTTCGGGCAGGAGATGACGGCTTTTTTTGAGGCTCTCTCCGGCCAGATTACCCTTGCCATCAGGCATGACTGCCTTCGGTACAACAAACCGTGTACCTTGTGCGAGGAGAGGGGGCACGAGCAGGCGATCACGTTTATGCAATACATACCCCGATTGCGGACCATGCTCGCCATGGATGTGCGCGCCGCTTATCAAGGCGATCCGGCGGCCAAGGATTGTGACGAGATCATATTCAGCTACCCAGGGCTTTTTGCCATTACCGCGTTCAGGGTTGCCCACCAGCTCCATGAACAGGGCATTCCCCTGATACCGCGGATCATGACCGAATACGCTCACAGCATGACGGGAATCGACATCCATCCGGGAGCTCATATCGGCGAGAGCTTTTTTATCGATCATGGGACAGGCGTTGTCGTCGGCGAGACAACAGAGATCGGAAATCGGGTAAGAATCTATCAGGGAGTCACTCTAGGCGCCCTATCCGTACCCAGGGAGAAAGTAGAATCGCTCCGGAAGAAGAAACGACATCCCACGATAGAAGATGATGTGATCATTTACTCCGGAGCGACCATCCTGGGCGCGGACGCCGTCATCGGTGCCCGGTCGATCATCGGAGGCAATGTTTGGATCACCGAGTCAGTGCCCCCGGACACCCGCGTGTACCTGAAAAAACCCGAGCTTATTTTCAAAGGCAACTCGCGCCTGAAGGGGCGCTGAGAAATAACGGCAAGGAGAGATATATGAACGGACTCATTCCTGATATCACTGGGACCATAGGGCGCACACCCTTGATTCGGCTGAATTGGATCTCCAGGGGCCTTCATGCAACCTTGATGGCCAAACTCGAATTCAAGAACCCCCTCGGAAGCGTGAAGGATCGCATAGGCTTGGCCATGATTGAAGCGGCTGAGCGGCAGGGAGTGATCGACAGCGACACCCTCATCGTTGAGCCCACCAGCGGGAATACGGGCATCGCCCTCGCCTTCGTCTGTGCCGCAAAAAAATACCGGCTCCTGCTGACCATGCCTGAGACGATGAGCATTGAGAGGAGGAAGCTTCTGAAGCATCTCGGCGCAGAGCTGGTGCTGACGCCCGGAGCCGAAGGCATGAAAGGGGCGATCAGGAAGGCAGAGGAGATCCTCTCCGGCACCCCTAAAGCGTACATGCCCGATCAATTCGGCAACCCGGCCAACCCGGAGATCCACAGAAAAACTACGGCAGAGGAGATATGGCAGGACACGAAAGGGGATGTGGACATCCTGGTCGCCGGCGTGGGAACCGGAGGGACCATCACAGGCGTATCCGAAGTGATCAAGAGCCGAAAGCCCTCTTTCAAAGCAGTTGCCGTCGAACCCGCTGCTTCTCCGGTTCTTTCCGGAGGCAAACCGGGTCCCCACAAGATACAGGGAATCGGAGCAGGCTTCGTTCCCAAAGTGCTCAACACCCGGATCATCGACGAAATTATCACAGTCGCCAACGAAAAGGCGTTTGAGGTTGCGCGGGACCTTGCCAAGAAGGAAGGCATTCTCTGCGGGATTTCATCGGGAGCAGCAGTCGCAGCCGCTCTGGAAGTGGCCGGCCGGCCTGAAAGCAGGGACAAGAAGATCGTCGTCATCCTGCCGAGCACGGGCGAGCGCTATCTCAGCACCGAGCTTTTTCAGGAATCCTGATTTTTTTCCTACATTTCACAGCGGCTTAATAGGATCGATTCATCCGCAAGCTTCTCTCCAGCCGCCTGCTCAAAGGCGCTTACCAGATCATTAATCTTCAGCTTGCTTTTCCTTTCGCCGTCGATGTCGACAATGATCTTGCCTCTATGCATCATGATAAGACGATTCCCATACCGTAATGCGCACTCCATGTTGTGGGTGATCATCAATGTGGTCAGCTTCTCGCGTTGAATGATCATCTCGGTCAGGTCGAAGACGGTTTGCGCCGTTTTGGGGTCCAGGTTGGCCGTGTGCTCGTCCAGCAATAGCAATACCGGCTCGGTCATGGTAGCCATGGTGACGGCAATCGACTGTCTCTGCCCGCTCGAAAGCGTGCCTACCATTGTTCTCAGCCGCTCCTCCAATCCCAACCCTAACGGAATCAACAGGTCCCTAAAATATCTCTTCCGCTTTTCGTTTATGGCCCTTCTCAAAGTCCTCCGCTGGCCACGTAGTGAAGCAAAGGCCATATTTTCCTCGATCGTCAAATTAGCCCCGGTGCCGACCTTGGGGTCCTGGTGCACCCGGCCGATATACTTGGCCCGGCGGTATTCGGAAAAATTCGTCACGTCATCTCCCTGAATAATCACCCGGCCTCTTTCTGGAGGGTAAGTACCGGCGACGACGTTGAGCAGGGTGGTCTTGCCGGCACCGTTGGAGCCGATGATCGTGATATATTCCCCGGGCTTGACTTTCAGGTTGAGGTTATCCAGGGCTGTCACCTCATCGACAGTCCCCATGGAGAAAATCTTGGTTATGTCTGTAAGCTCAAGAATATTTTCTGTTCCGTGCATACCCAGACTCCCTACCACTTTGTCGCCGGCGGTATCCATTGGCCCCGAAACCGTTTCTGAAAGTAAGGCACAGCCATGGCCACAACCACCAGCAGCGAAGTGGTCAATTTCAGGTCACCGGGCGCCATGCCCAGCCTGAGTGCAATAGTAATGATGAGCCGGTAGAGAAAGGAGCCGGCAGTCACTGCGAGGAGCAATCCTGCCACCTTGCGCGGCTTAAACAATGTTTCGCCGATAATCACCGAGGCGAGACCCATGACGATCATGCCGATGCCCATCCCGACATCAGCGAAGCCCTGAGCCTGAGAAACGACGGCGCCCGAAAGGGCTACCAGCCCATTCGATAACGCCACACCCATAATCAGGTTTCTATCGGTGTCTGAGCCCATTCCCCGGACCATCATCTCGTTGTCGCCGGTCGCCCTGAGCGCAAGGCCTATCTCCGTCCTCAAAAACCAACTGAAAACGATGAAAACGATTGCCACAATGACGAGGGCCACTACGATAGAAAGCTCCATGGACCCCTTGCTAAGGCCTGTCAGTCTGGCCGCCTGCTCATAAATGGTCGGCTCCCTGAGCAGGGAAACGTTGGCGCCGCCCATGATGCGCAGGTTGACGGAATAGAGGCCGACCATCATCAGAATGCCTGC
>JAHECH010000543.1 GCA_024641835.1 Deltaproteobacteria bacterium | reverse complement strand
GCATACCCGCTCCTTCATGGGCTTGCTGGATTTGGAAAGAATCAGGCATAGATCCACGTCGCTCCCTGGAGTTGGCAACCCATTGATCCACGACCCGAACCATATGACCTTCTCCACTTCAGAATGAGTTGCATACAGCCACTCCACATAGGATTGAACTGCCCGCTGGATGCGACTCTTGTCAGCCGACTTGACGACGACAGAAGTCAAGGATTTCCTCCGCGCACTGGATCGCTTTTTCCGCTTCTTCTTTCGTGTAAAAATCCCTCGGGGCTCCGGAGTCAAAGCCGTTTGGATAACGAGTTGGAATATAGTGCTTGTCAAGGGTCTTTGCATCGTTGATCAAGGCCGGAGGAACTCTTGTCTCTTTGGGGAGATTCCCTATGAGAGCCGTCAATGTGTGCCCCCACGCTTCCATGCCGAGCTTTAGAAACACAGCCTTCAGAGCTTTTTCTGCACCTTGTTGAGCGGCAAAACAGCTCCATTCGAAATCACCGGCTTTCAGAGCGTTTCGAGCATGTTGAACATCTGCATCCGCCTGTCTAAGCCAGTCGAGATAACGATTTCCCATGACTACGACCTCCTGATCCTCAGCTACCTGACGACCTGCCTTATCCAGGACGTCCAGCCGCACTTCTCAGCAGTGATAGCAAGCGGGGCGCGGTCACCTGCAGGCAGAACTTCTCTTCAACCAACGCTCGACCGGCCTTCCCCATTTCCTCCCTTTGGCTTGCGTTCTCGTACAAGATATTCAAAGCTTGTACCCAGTCCTCTTTTCCCTCAGCCAGAAATCCATTCAAGCCGTTTCGGACCATCTCTTTGTTTACGCCTACCGGAGAGGCCACTACGGGCACAGCGCACGCCATATACTGGACCAGTTTATAACCACATTTTCCTCGCGACCATGGATCATCCGGGAGCGGCATGATGCCTACATCAAAATCCTTGATGTCTTTCACTTCCGTCTCTTCCGACCACTCCCGTGTCTCGACAGGTAAGCCGCTGATCGGCACTTTTCGTGTACCCACGAGTACTATCCTTACCTTCCGATCCCTTGCAAATTCCTCGACAGCGGGGGCTACAAGATCCAGATACGCAGCCGTCGTCGGAGAGCCAATCCACCCAACGGTAAATACATCTCTCGCCTTATCTTCTTGACTACTGTATCGATCCAGGTCAACCACGGATGGTAGAATTGCGACTTGCCTGGCCCCCGATTTCCACGCCCGCTCCGCTAGGTACCGATTGCCTGCAATGACTAGGACAGCCCGCCTCATGACGCGGTCTATCTTCTTGCCCAGAAAAGCGCGGACCACCCCTCTCGGATGCATGTCATAGCGGTGGAATATGGCATCGTCGTAATCGACCACATAAGGTATTCTGAACAACGCAAGCATCTGCTCCGCCCAGTCGGGCAGCCAGGGCAAAATCTCGTATTCGACCCACAACAGATCGAATTGTCTCCTTTGCAGCAAGCATCTTACCCGCCTGGAATACGCCTGGAGTAGAGAACGAACGTCAATTCCCCGACCTGAATACAAATCAGGAAGATAACTGTCCTCAAACAAGGGAGAGACCGTGACATGCACACCCTGAGATTCAAGGAAAGGCAAATACTGGTAGGATCGGATCCGGCTGCTCGCGCCGCGCCGGCTGTACCGACTCAAGAGAAGGACCTTCATGCGGACAGATCATGTCTAAGCATTTTAATAAGCTGAGGCATTCCCCGCCAAAGAATGGAATAGGCGTGCATCGTCTCCGAAAGTTCTCTAAAGGCAAAGCGTACCAGAGACCAGATCGATCGGATCACAGGCTCCAGGAATAGGGTGGCAAGTGTCAGCGAAGTGGCAGAAGCGGGACCGAAATGTTTGTAGGAGTAGAAGATTCTGCTCCGAAGAGAGTAGAACAAACGGACGGACTTGATCTGCTCAGATGTCCCTCCTCCTTTATGGTAGGCTTTTACATCTGCCATGTAAAAACTACGCCATCCAGCCCGGTGCACACGAAAGGAAAGATCTAAGTCCTCCAAATAAACAAAAAACCGCTCATCAAAACCGCCCAATTCTTCGAATAGTGTCCGCCTTATGAGAAAAAAAGCACCCATCACGTGATCCACTTCCCGGCTTTCTTTGTGATCCCACTCCCACATAAAATGACTCCGAAAAAGACGAGGAGCGATACGATCGAACCCTAATATCTGGGCGAAGAACTGACGAGGATTTGGCAAACGGGTGCAGGTGCGGCTGATGCGGCCCTGCTCATCTATGAGCTGGATACCCACAATGCCGACCTTCCTGTTGCTCGGATGTTCCATAAAAGCTACGGGTTTATCCAGCGAGTCTTCAAAGAGACGGGTGTCAGGGTTAAGAAAGAGCAGATAATCCGCACCGCCGCCTTTTGCCCCCTGATTACACGCTGCGGCGAAGCCACGGTTTGTCTCGTTTCTGACAACAACAAGCCTAAACCCAAAATCTCCAAGGTCTTCAGCAGACCCGTCCACCGAAGCATTATCCACCACGACGACACGGTTTAATCTGTAGTTGTCCTGCCTGGTCGTGCCTATGGATTCCAAGCACTTCCGTAGCTGCTGACCTGAATTAAAGTTTATAGTGACAATTTCCAGATTTGGTAATACTTCTACCATTTGGTCCTAGCAATTCTACGACCGAATTTCAGCTTTTCTCCCGTGAATACCTGGTGTCCAATATTTTCTGCTTCAGTGCCACCAGGCAGTTGTACTTTTTCTGGCTCAAAAAAGATAACGCCAATGCCCCAAGATACTTTGGGCTTAGTGGCATGGCGCGTATAGCTTTCTTGAAGTACTCTCTCCCCCTCTTCTTATTCCCGATCTTGCACCAGAGATTTCCAATCCAGTATTGTTCGCCCGCCAATACACTCTTATCTCTTGCGAATTTCTCTACGTGCTTTTCCAAGATGTACTCGTGCGCTTCGATTAAGGCAAACGCATTGGCCGAGACGGCATCCGCCATACTGTAGGAGAGTACTAACGGTTCATTAATGCATATAAACTCATATAGCTGTGAAATTCTAATCCACATTTCCCAATCAACAAGGTGTCGGAGTCTTTCGTCGAACCCACCCATCTTCTGAAAACATTCTTTCTTGACAACTGTGGTCGGCGTTCCAACGAAATTCCCCCTGAGAAGTTCCCTGTGAACGTCGCCCTCTTTTCTATCTATCCTTTCTGGTGGGAAATAGACTTTAGCATTTCCTTCAACTCTCCAGAACCCTGTATAGGCAACTCCCACTTCCCGAGGAGAGCTTTCGAGAAGAATTACTTGCCTCTCAAGTTTTCCTGGCAGCCACTCGTCATCACTATCTTGGGATGCAATATACTTACCAGCAGCTGCTTCAATTCCTGTATTTCTTGCCGCCGCTTCTCCACTATTTTTGTCGTGTCTTATGTATTTTATCCTCTTGTCGTTAAGACCGTCCACAATCTCCTGGGTGTTATCCGACGAGGCATCGTCAACAACAATGATTTCAAAATCTTGATAATTTTGATTAAGAACGCTAGTGACCGCCCTATCCAAAACATTCGCTCGGTTATAAGCCGGTATGATGACGCTCACCGTCGGCATTCTTCTTATCCATAATCAGGCATGAGGTTCCGGCATCAGACGGCAACTCTGTACTCCTCCGCCGAATAACCTAATAGGCATTTGGCTGCAAACTTCAGCCTCCTAAGAGCTTCGATTTTTCCCCACTTGCTCAAGGGGGATAGAAAGTATCTTTTTAGAGCCCACAATCCTTTCATGCTTGCTTGGTCGCACAGTCTAAACCAAGCTTCACCAATGGCTTCTTCCAATTTCCTCTCCGGGTATTTCCCCTTCTGCTTGTTCTTCTCTCTGAGCCTCAGCAGCCATTTCTCTGCTTTGTCAAAATGCAACTTATCGCGCGCCATTTGACATGTGGCTACAGCTTCATGAACCCAAAGATCCTCGTCCCGATC
>JAHECH010000542.1 GCA_024641835.1 Deltaproteobacteria bacterium | reverse complement strand
CCAGCCATGGTGCTGGGCGCATACTTTGTCCAGGCCCATCGTTTCTCCTGGAGCCCTGTTCTCTATGCCATTCCCATTGCTCTCCTGGTGGATGCAGTCCTCCACAGCAACAATCTCCGGGATATCGAGAGCGACACCGAGGTCCATATCAAAACCGTTCCCATCCTGATCGGAGAGAAGCGCGCCAAGGCCATGTATTATGGATTGGTCTATGGCGCCTATGCCAGCACGCTCATACTCATTCCCTTAGCAGGACTCTCCCCCTTTGTTCTGCTTGCGTTTCTCTCCCTGCCCCTGGCGCTTAAACTCACCAGTCTGGTCCGGCGCAAGGGCGCGCTTCCGGCTGCACAGTTTGCCATGATTGATGCAGCCACTGCCCAACTCCATCTGACCTTTGGGATCCTGATGATCACTGCACTTCTGCTTCAGTACTTCGTCAACCGCCCAACACCATGAACCGGGGCAGATGGAGGAGCGTTCCGCATTCGCGGAACTTGAGGAGCGGGCTACAAAGCAGCCCTTGAGGGAAAAGGGCGAAGCGAGGCGCTCCGGTCTCGCGGGTATGGGCGCCTTTTCTGGAGTGACTGCCGGGAGGGCGCCGTCCTTTTCACGACTTATCTGTGGGGGAAACCGCGGCCCCGAGCGAAGTCGAGGGGAACGACGGAGGGGGCAAAACTCCCCCATAGATAAGTCGTTGAAAAGACCAGCCCGCCTCAGGCGGGCCAGCCCGGGAGGCTTGGAACGAAAGAAATGGCACCCATGCCCGCCGGATCGCTTCGTTTGAGGAGCGGCCTGCGGCCTTGAGGATCGGGCTACAAAGCAGCCCTTGAGGGAAGAGGCGAAGCCGAGCGCTCCTCAAACGAAGTGCTCCTCGAGTTCCGCTTTAGCGGAACGCTCCTATGGTCCCGCCTCGTTTTTCCTTGTACAGAGAAGCGGTAGAGATTAATTTGGTAGATGATGACGGACATACCGGAGGTTGAAAGGCTGGACCGGAAGCGGGAAGCTTTGGAAAATGAAGTGACGGGGTACCGGGGGGAGGGACCATGATTGACGTCCAAGAAGTTTCGTCCAAGAAACAAGCATTGATCGAAAGGCTGAAGGCTCTCGATTCTCTTCTTGTGGCCTTTTCAGGAGGGGTGGACAGCACCTTTCTGCTCGCCGCCGCCCGGCAGGTTCTGGGCGAAAAGGTGGTTGCCTGCACGGCAACGTCCATCGTTTACCCTTCTCGGGAGTCGAAGGAGGCTATGAGCTTTGCGAAAGAGAAAGGTGCGGATCATGTGATCATGGCCACAGATGCCATGTCTCTTCCCGACTTCACCGCCAATAAACCGGACCGGTGTTATCATTGCAAGAAATACCTGTTTGAGAAGCTCAAAGAACTGGCGGCCCAAAAAGGAATCAAGCACATCGCTCATGCCGCCAACCTGGATGACCTGAAGGATTACCGGCCCGGATGGCGAGCTGCCCAGGAAATGGGTATCCTTGCGCCTCTCGTGGATGCTCGACTCACGAAAGAAGAGATCCGTTTTCTCTCAAGAGAGATGGGGCTTGCAACATGGAATAAGCCGACCATGGCGTGTCTGGCATCAAGAATTCCCTTCGGTGAATCCATCACGGAAAAGAAGCTCAGAATGATCCAAGAAGCCGAGGGATTTATCGCGAGCCTGGGTTTCACCCAATACCGGGTGAGATATCATGGAGCAGTGGCAAGGATCGAAGTGGTGCCTGAGGACATTCAACGGATCGTGGAAAAAACCGTCAGGGATAGAATCGTCGCGAAGCTGAAAGAAATAGGATTTCTGCATGTCGCATTGGACCTGGAAGGATATGTTTCCGGGAGCCTGAATCGAGCCCTGAGAGAGGAGAAGGCGTAGAAGAGCGCACCAAGTTCCTTGGTGCTTGAGGAGCGGCGCTAACGCACCTTGAGGAGCATGCCGCCTAAGCGGCATTTGAGGAGCATGCCGTCTAAGCGGCATTTGAGGAGCGGGCTGCAAAGCAGCCCTTGAGGGAAGAGGCGAAGCCGAGCGCTGCGCAACACCGCAGCACCTTTCTTTTTTTCGTGCTTTCGTGGTTTAGGTTTTTTTGCGAGAATGGAAAACGTTGAGGAGTAACTGAATGGCTCACAGGATCCAACTGAAAGACGCTTTTAAAAGCTACACGCTGGATCAGGATAAGATCATCACTCCCGAAGAAACGGTTCAGCGCTTCAAGGCCAAACTCAAGGAAGTCAATCTCAATATCCTTGAGAAAACCGTTCGTATCGACGACGGGAGACTCGATATTCCCGTCTATTTCAGTGTTTGCGGCAAAGACGCGGTAGACGTCATCGGGACAAAGAAGCAGATGGGCAAAGGATCCACTCCCCAGCAATCCGAGGCGAGTGCCGTGATGGAACTGGCGGAGCGGTTCAGTTTTTTCAGTTTTTGCAGAAATCCGAAAAACTTTTTTGTCGAGGAATACGGCAATGTGAAAGACCGCGCGATTCCATTCGAGATGATCGCGCTATCAGTTCACGACAGCTCCGATGAAGTGGAAAAAGCAAAAGAGGTCTTCTCAAAAATTCCTCTCCAATGGACACGGGCTTACGATCTGTCCAAGGAAGAGGAGACTCTCATCCCTTTCAACTGGTTCTATGCCATCAACGAATTCAACGGCCCTTCGGCAGGGAACTGCGTAGAAGAGGCGCTCATCCAGGGCATTTGCGAGATCGTGGAACGGCATGTCTCCTCCCTGGTCAGCCGGGACAAGCGCAAGACCCCTTCCATTGCCCTCAACTCGATCACAGACCCTGTCGCCCTGGACATGATACGGAAATACCAAAAAGTGGGGGTGAAGCTTTTCATCACTGACTTCACCCTTGATACGGGCATACCAACTATTGGAGCCCTTGCCTACGACCCCGGCACTTTTCCTGAACGAAGCGAAATCGTCTGGACCGCTGGAACTACCCCCGGCCCTCACAAAGCCCTCATCCGCGCCCTCACCGAAGTCGCTCAGCTCGCGGGAGACTTCAACTCCAGCTCCAACTACGTCGCAAGCGGGCTGCCCAAGTTCAGGAGCCTGGCCGAAGCAGATTTCGTGACGCATGCGGAAAAGGAGATCCCTATCGGCGAGCTGCCGGATCTCTCCCACCAGAACATCAAAGTGGAAGTAGAGAATTGTATCCATGCCCTGTCCTGCAGAGGCATGCAGGTCCTTGTTGTGGATGTCATGCATCCCAGGCTTCAGATCCCTGCTTTTTATACCATCATCCCCGGGGCTCATTTCCGAGAGCGGGCGGCCGGTACCAGCCTGGCCATGTTCTCAGCCAAGCTCATCACCCAAAATGGAGACCCTGCGTGGGCCATTGGAGAACTGGAAAAGATGGACAAGCTGTTGCCCGGAAAATACTACGTCAAGTTCTACCTTGGCTCCTCTTACCTCTCCTTGGGCAAGGCGACCACTGCTCTCAGGTTCTTTGAAGAGGCTCTGGATCTTGAGCCAAAGGAAGAGGACATTCCCAGCATCTATTCTTACATCGGCCTCTGCTTGAGGGATCTTGAACAGTACAGGGAGGCTATCTCGATCTTCGAAAAAGCAGAGACGTATGACAGGGAGCGGACAGACATCTACAATCTCATGGGGTTCTGTTACTACAAGCTCAAAGAACATGAAAAAGCGATCCATTGCTTCAGAAGGGTCCTTGCATTGGACCCCTCTTCGGCCATAGATTATGCCAATATCGCATCCAATTATAGGGAAATGGGGGACAAGGAGAAAGCCATCCGTTACTATCGATTCGCCCTGAAACTGGACCCTTCCATCGGCTTTGCCCGGGACAGCCTGAGCAAACTGGAAAAGAGTGATGGGGAAGTGACGAGTCACGAGTGATAAGGAACAAGTAACGAGATTAAAACGTTACTAGTAGGAACACAAAACAGTCTGCATGGCCTGCTAAGGGGGGCATGGGCTTTTTCTGAAGTGACTGGCGGGAGGGCGCCGT
>JAHECH010000541.1 GCA_024641835.1 Deltaproteobacteria bacterium | reverse complement strand
CGATGAACTGAAACCTTATGACGATCATGTCATCACACAGGTGGCGACCGGGCTTTTTGGCGTTCGGGAAGAGACGATACAAAGGGTGAAGATCGTTGAATTCAAGTACGCTCAGGGAGCGAAACCGGGTCTGGGAGGGCATCTCCTGGGCGATAAAGTGACCCCCGGTGTCGCGCGGATGCGGGAGGCGGTGGTCGGGCATCCTCTTTTTTCACCTTTTCCGTTCCACAGCGTCTATTCGGTGGAAGATCACAAAAAGCACGTGGACTGGATCAAGGCGATCAATCCTCAGGCCGTGGTATCGGTCAAAGTCTCCACACCAACGGATGTGGACATGGTCGCTGTGGGAAGCTATTACGCCGGCGCCCACATCATCCACCTGGACGGGAGCTATGGCGGCACAGGGGCTGCGCCGGATATTGCCAAGAAGAACATCGCCATGCCGATCGAATATGCGGTCCCCAAGGTCCACCAGTTCCTGAAGCAGGAAGGGGTGCGAGACAAGATCACGGTGATCGCGAGCGGAGGTTTGCGAACCCCCCATGATGCGGCCAAAATCATCGCTCTCGGAGCGGATGGCGTTTGCACCGGGACAGCGGACCTTGTAGCCCTGGAGTGCATCCGGTGCCACAACTGCGAAAGCGGGAGAGGCTGTGCCAGGGGGATTGCTTCGACAGATCCGGAGTTGATGAACCTCATCGATTTGGAATGGGGTACGCAGAGGATCATCAATCTCTTTCTTGCCTGGCGGGGTGTGCTTGTGCGGATACTGGGACGCCTTGGGATGAAAAGCATCAAGGAGTTGGTTGGGCGGACCGATTGCCTGGTGCATCTGGATTATATGAGGAGGGAGACAAAGACCTCATAAGTTCTGCCGGGCGTCGAAGAAGATAACGGAATGAGGAGAAAAAGGCAGAGAGGTACAAGGTACATGGTGCAAGGTACACGGTGCAAGGAAAGAGGATAAGAAGAAAACGTCAGCTTGCTGACGAGGAGAGAACAATTCAACATCAAGGATAAGAACCCAACAATGCAGTCTGATACCACCATCAACAAAATCATCGCATCAAGAAAAGGATTGCTCGATGGATTGCCGTCAATAAAACGTTTTGAGACAGAGGCTGAAGGCGGCTGCGGTGTGACAGGATTCGCCTGCAGCATTCCTGTTAGAGGGAAACACATCTTCGAGCCCTCCAGGCAGATGCATAACAGGGGAAACGGCCGCGGCGGCGGCATTGCTGCCATGGGTTTTGATCACCGGATGCTCGGCGTCTCGAAAGAGATCCTGGAAGAAGACTATATTCTGCAGATTGCTGTCCTCGAACAAGGGATCATGGACGAGGTGGAAAGGCTTTTTATCGAGCCGCACCTCCGTGTGGACTTCTCAGAAAACATCCCCCATATCGACGATTACAGGAACATTCCCGGCCTGGAGGTCCGGCCTCCTGACGTGTGGCGCTACTTTGTGCGGGTCAAACAGGAAGCCCTCGATGAGTTCATAGATAAGAATCGCCTGAGTGAGCTGAGCCGAAGGCAGGGGGAAGACGAGTTTATCTATCAGAACACCTTCAAGCTCAACAAAACGTTCTATGATGCTTTTGGCAAACAGCAGGCGTTTGTGTTATCCCATGGCCGGAATTTCTTCATTCTGAAGATTGTGGGCTATGCTGAACAGGTCGTACAGTACTACAAGCTGGATGATTTCAAGGCTCACATCTGGATCGCCCACCAGCGTTATCCGACCAAGGGAAGGGTCTGGCACCCTGCAGGCGCCCATCCCTTCATCGGCCTGAACGAAGCCCTCGTCCACAACGGCGATTTTGCCAATTACCATTCTGTGGTGGAGTACCTGCGGCAGCGGAACCTCCATCCCCTCTTCGTGACCGATACGGAGGTCGCTTCCCTTCTCTTCGATCTTTACAGCCGCACCTACGGTTATCCGCTGGAGTATGTGATTGAAGCGCTTGCGCCGACCATGGAAAGGGATTTTGACCGGTTGCCTCCTCAAAAGCAGAAAATCTACAGGGCGATTCAGGCTACCCATGTCCATGGGTCCCCTGACGGCCCCTGGTTCTTCATCATTGCCAGAAACGACACGGAAAAGAAGCAGCTTCAACTCATCGGAATCACGGACACCGCCATGCTCAGGCCTCAGGTTTTCGCTCTCCATGACGGCGAGGTGCAGGTGGGGCTCATCTGCTCTGAAAAACAGGCTATCGATGCAACCCTCAGGAGTCTTTCTGATGAAGATCCCCGGGTAGGGACAATGGCAGACCAGTACTGGAATGCTCGTGGTGGAAGCCACACCGATGGGGGAGCGTTTATTTTCAGCCTCCCCGGGAATGGCTCGGAGTCGATGGAGCGGCATCTTACCTGTACGGATAAGTTTGGACGAGAAATCAAGGCCCCGGAAGGCCAGGTTGCCTACCTGCCCGGCCGGGTCTACTATCTTCTGGAAGATGAGGGCAAGGGTAAATTCAACGTGTCCAAATTTTTTGAACTCCAGCGGCCGGATCTTCTGTTCGAGTATCTCAAGCAAGGGATCAAAAGTTGGGATTACGCGGATTTCATGGACTGTCTGAGAGAGATCAGGGCGTGGGCGCGTAAGGGAGATGCCTATTTTGAAGTCGCTTTGGAGGCGCTCACCCGGATGCTGGATCGGCGGTATCCGACGTACGACAAGAAGCGCAGGTCCATACTCCAGATCGTCATGAAGACCCTCGAGAACATCTTCCACAACTTCCCTTCTCTCGAACAAAATCCCCCGGAACCGGAGTCCAAAAAAGGGGAGAAGGGAGGACCGGAAGAGCTCAGAAGTGCCTATCGCTTGATTGACTGGGAGACGAGGCATTTTTTCAGAGGCCCCACATACAACGAAAAGGTCCTTCTCATCGATGCCTCTCTTTTCCCGCCCGAGGGTGATCATTGCGACAGCCGATTGATGTCCGAGGCTTTTTTCAGGGGATGGCGCCGGTTCATTGTGTTCGGGCTGAGAGGACAGCGGTTCCACGGCTGTGGCTTTGGCCCTGATTCCGGAGGCGTGCACATAGATGTCTACGGGGGTTCCGGGGATTATGTTGGATCCGGGATCGACGGCCTGTCCATCTATGTTCATGGGAACGGACAAGACCAATTGGGCCAGATCATGAAGTCAGGAAAAATGGTGATCTACGGGGACACAGGCCAGACCTTCCTGTATGGTGCAAAGGGAGGAGAGGTCTACGTCATGGGAAATGCAGCAGGCCGGCCCCTGATCAACGCGGTGGGGAACCCGCGTGTGGTGATCAATGGCACTTGCCTGGATTACCTGGCAGAGTCATTCATGGCAGGCGATCCTCACAACGGCGGAGGGTTCGTGATCCTGAACGGCATGACGTTTGACAAAGATGGAAAAGCCATTCCTCAACCAAGCCCATATCCAGGATCGAATCTCTTTTCTCTTGCCTCAGGAGGTGCTATTTTTATAAGAGATCCGGCCAGGACGCTTGACAAGGAGCAACTCAACGGAGGCGAGGTCGTACCCTTGGACGAGAAGGACTGGGACCTCATTCTCCCTTATCTCCAGGAAAACGAGAGGCTCTTTTGCATATCCGTTCAAGAGGACCTCCTCGTGGTCGACGGTAAATTCATGAGCCCCCTGGAAGTATACCGGAAGGTGAGACCGAAGCAAGGCCCAACCAAGGAAGACGACGGCTTGGAGGAGTGGGAGGAAGAATGAAACAGGTACACGGTACATGGCTCGCGGTTGAAAAAAATGCGGAGAAGCTTTCGAGAACGACCAAGGGGGGTGGTCTCTGATGAGTCCGCAACCGGAAATGAACTCATCCTTTCAACCCCCCCGTGATCTCAAGTCTTCTCCGGGGTAGGCGCAGTCCCTCCAAGCCAACCGGAGAGTTGCGCTTCTGTGACTACTGCCGTGACCCTATGGCTTTTCGGCGCCGGTTCATGGCACTGGGGAAGTGGTTGCGGCTCTGAAGAGACCACCCCCGTGGGTCG
>JAHECH010000540.1 GCA_024641835.1 Deltaproteobacteria bacterium | reverse complement strand
CATCTGCTCGTTTGGGACGGCGTCCGGGTGCAGGTCCACGTCGCAAAACTTGGAGACGACGAGGTAGAGGATGTTCGCCTCGCGCATCTTCTCTATCTCTGTTTCAAACTCAAAATATTCGAAGATGGTTCGGACGTTAGCAGAGAATCCTTTGATGTAGCTTACGAGGTGCTTGTCGATGTTGTCCGGGTCGCCCTTGAGCTTCTCGAAGGTGAGCGGGGAGTGATTGTGGAAGCGCTGGCCAGAGGCCTTGTTCAGGACCTTGTCGAGAGCTTCATCCTTATATTTATCCTTTACCTGCTCGTGTTTGCGAAGCACCTGATCCTTGGTTGGAGCCAACACACAGTCGAAGCGACGTAGGACGGTCATGGGTAACATCACCCGCTCGTACTGAGGCGGCCGGTAGGGTCCCCGCAACAGATCGGCAATTTGCCAAATCAGGTTCGCAAGGTCGTGGTGACTAGGCATGGGTCAACTTCCGTGATTTGAGTGTGATACCTGCTTTCGCAGGGTGCGATGGCCCGCGCGCTCATGCTGAGAGATACTGCCCAATGTTCACTCGTCGCTAGGTTGAACATCAGACAGGGAAATGTGTCTTTTGTCGTAGAGCCCGGTGACAACCACCCACTGTCTGACTCAAGAACTAAAGGTCACGTTGGCCATCCGCCCTTCCGAGAGTGGGCCACAGGCCTCTTCTGCTTCCCTGGTGGCACTTCCCCTCAAATGATTACTCTTCACGAACGGTTTGCCTTTGAACTGGATTTGAGTCACGGCCTTCTCCTTCACCTGGGGTATCAGGATAAGTGGGCGATACTGGCTCGTTTTTGGTGAAAATGTGGTCCGTTAGGGAGAGTATAGAAAGGCAGCAGGCTGTGTGTCAACAGGAAAGGGGCGGAAAGGCATGTTCCTCGGCGAGTTCGAGAAACGAAAAATTTTCTTGAGCTATTCGGCTGCTGTTTGGCGACTGACAATGCTGGCCTCGACTGTCGAGAATGGAGACGGGACTCCCCCAGATTACTTTTCGTTGCGGCAAGTTGAGCTAAGAATCTTGGGCGAGCCTCAACCAAGGTTGCGCTACTATGTTCAAGGACTCTACAAGACCCATAACTACAGTCCGACAGATAATCAATTTTTCCTGTAGGAGGCGCGGGTTATGATAGATTAGCTTTTGCATTCCCCAGGAAAGCCGGATCATGGACGTAGAGGCCTTCTAGGAACTCGAGGAAGAGTAAGCGAGACTTGGCACTGAACACATTCCGGCTTATATTGTCAAGAAAGGCGTGCTGTGTAGGTGACGGGACATTCATGTGAAGGTCACTCAGAGCGGAGGCAAAGCATGGAAGAAAAGGACGCGAAAGTAGGGCACCTGAAGAAGATTTCAGTGCGGCTGGAAGCGGGCATGCATGCTGAAACAATGGACCTTACTCGTGAGCCAGTTTCCTGCGACTTCATTTACGGAACGGGGATGCAGGGGCTATCGCCTTTTGAGTTTGAGCTCGCTGATAAGATGGCAGGAGATATCCTGACCGTCCACCTCAGGGGAGAGGAGATACCGAGGTTTTTTGAACACCTGTTCATCCCTCAGTTAACAATTCTCGAAGGCGTGAGTGCTTTCTATCTAAGGGTGCGAGTTGTCGGGGTGAGCGAGCCAGATCAGAGGGAAATCATAAAGGCGATGGCAGAAGCTGCAGCGTGCGGTGATTCGTGCTGCGGTCATTGATGCGGCGGCGGATGTTAGGGGAAGTCCCCATGCTGCTTCATCAAATCTGCTAATTGACCTATCCGGCCTTCAGGGTCGGGGACTCTAGACAAAGAAGTTGAACTCGCAGGAATCCCCATGTCTGAAAGGACCTTCTTGATGAGAGGGGCGGGATCAGGAAGATAAACATCCCTCAGCCTCCGAAGATATTCTCCTGCCTCCCATAACTGCTGCGCTGAGTCAGGGTAGTCTCCCCGGTTCTCGCTCAGGCCGAGGGAGGATTCTGTCACTCTCTTCCAGGCCCGGGGAGCGAGGTTGGCACCCGAAGCGATCACGCCGCTCAAGCTCGGATGTTTGAGGAAGTGGCTCTCATCCCCCTCATACATCCTGAAGTCCGTCCTGGATCTAGCCGCCTTTTGATAGTTATACGCCCTGTCAAGGTCTCCACGGAAGATGAGCCCGGCAATGCCGTCTATTTGCACCAGTTCCTTGAGGATACTGGTGCGTATGTTGTTTCTCTTGAAGGACCGGCCGAGCTGCCTGATGAGGTCAGGGTCATTGTGGAGCAGAAAGGGCATTTTCGTGAGGGAAGCCAGCCGCCGGTAATGGTCGAACAAGCCTCGATTGCTGTGATAAAAAAGGGGCGTATCCACCCAGTAGATCTGGCCTGGGTATTTCCGCGCATCCAATCGCTTTTCGAGAACAAGGAGTGTTTCCCTTGTCTCGTCTCCGGTGTCTCCGCTGATCCACATCATCACGGGTACCCGGCCGCGGATGATGAGAAGGGTCTTATCGAGAAGTTGCTCTTTCTGAGATGGGTTTAGATGTGTTCCTTCTCCTGCGTCGGGGCCGGCGAGGAGAACTGCCTGAACGTGGGGCAAGACCCTGTCCAGGTGCCGCCCAAGGCAGCGACCATCAACGTCTCCGTTTTCTTTAAGAGGCGTGATGAGGTCGATGATGAGACCTCGTGGAGCCTTTATTGCCGCCATTGAGCCTAAAATCCTCTCTTCCAAGAAGATCGTGCAAATGGAGGAGACCCTTGACCCTGTTTTGCTTGTCCACGATGCAGAGATGGGTTATTTCATAAAGCTCCATGACTGCGAGAGCTTCCGCAGCGGTCTGGTCTTCGTCAATAGTCTTGGGGCCCGGGGACATGATCTTTTCCACTTTGAGATGATGAATGCTCTTGTGCTTGAGTATCGCCCTTCTCAGGTCTCCGTCCGTAACGATTCCTGCAAGCTTCCTGTCTCCATCGACCACAAGGGTCGCGCCGATGTTCTTGGCATCTATTTCTTTCAGCGCTATCTCCACCTTTGAACCGAGTGGTACCGTGGGGATGTGATCTTCGGTAAACATCACTTCTTTCACTCTTGTCGCAAGCCTTTCGCCAAGGCTGCCGCCCGGGTGGAGTTTCTTGAAGTCCTTTTGGCGGAAGCGCCTGCTGTTGATGAGGACTACGGCAAGGGCATCGCCCATGGCGAGGGCGGCAGTGGTGCTGGCTGTAGGGGCTAAGCCCAAGGGACAGGCCTCCCGCTCCACGCCGACATCAATAATGACATCGCTCTCCATGGCCATGGGAGAGTCGAGGGACCCTGTAAAAGAGACAATTTTGGCACCCAATCTCTTGATCACGGGCAGGATGTTGTTGATCTCCTGCGTCTTGCCGCTGTGGGAAACAGCGATGACGATGTCATCCTTGGTGACCATCCCGAGGTCTCCATGGATCGCTTCAGCAGGATGAAGAAAGAGAGAAGGGGTCCCTGTACTGTTCAATGTGGCCGATATCTTTCTCCCTACCAGGCCGGATTTTCCCATGCCGGTGAGGATGACCCTTCCTTTGGACTTTAGAATCATCTGAACCGCACGCTCGAATTCCGGCCCTACCCGATCCATTAAGTCCAGGATGGCTTGAGCCTCAATTTTCAAAACATCCTTGACCTGTTCAATGACCATAAGATCTCTCTTGAGGTGGAATGGAAGCTTCAGTCATCTGGGAAAGCCTCCAACAGAATCGGAGGCGGATGCCTCACGTGAAAAAGCCAAAATGGCTTTTTCTTAGAAGAAGCCCCGTGCGGGAGCACGGGGTTCTTCACTGACGACAGCATTTAGCACTTTTTTATCAGGTTCTCAAGCCCATAATGGGTCGCGCGGAGGATTATGCCAAGGTATTTCTGGGACACCACACTGGCGCCCGGGATCATGGAATCTCATGTTTCGATTGAAATCAATGGAATATTATAATACACAGAAAAGACTCTCTCATTTCAAATCCATGGTCACAGGATACGACGATGAAAATAGA
>JAHECH010000539.1 GCA_024641835.1 Deltaproteobacteria bacterium | reverse complement strand
CCAATGCCGTTCCGTCTCAGTTCAAGAGCTTCGTGAAGATGGGCGACACCGAGACGATCCACGCCATGTTTGACCAGCGTTCGAGATACGGGGATCGAGCCGTGACCATAGGCGTCGGACTTGACGATACCCATGATTCTGGTGCCTGGGCTCACAACGCTTTTCAACTCTTTGAAGTTGTGGCCCAGAGCAGAGAGATCGATGACAAGATGGTTTCGTGAACCGACCATGACCATTCTCCCAACTCAAAGAATCGAAAAAAATTAACCCATATTGGCATATATATCAAGAACTATATCTCCTAGCGAACCGCCGCCTCGGCGGAAGAAAACCAAAGGATTCACAGGCAGTTGAGATCTTGCCGAATCACATTGTAACTCCTCTGAGATTCTGATAAGCCTGTCCGAGAAATAACAGAGCGTCCTCACAGAGCCCATTTCAGCAAGGAGATGGCTGATCATGAAATTGCTCTTGTGCCTCCTCGGTCTGGTACTGGTGGTAGAGGGAATCCCGTACTTCGCGTTCCCCGACAAAATGAAGAAATGGATGGGCAAGCTCCAACAGATTCCTGACTCCCAGTTGAGAGTAATGGGGTTTGCGGCCATGTGTGCCGGATTGGTGATCGCCTACCTCTTCAGGCGATAAAATCGTTTGACTTTTTAGTCCTTTTTCATTTAGTTTGATTATTTTGAACGTTTTATCGATGTTCCATATCGAAGATTACGATTACGACCTCCCTGAGGAACTCGTCGCTCAGGCCCCTGCGTCTGAAAGAGACGCCTCCCGACTCCTGGTCTTGGAGCGATCAAGGAAGTCGTTATCCGACCATCATTTCTTCGATCTTCCCCGGTTACTCAGATCGGGGGACATTCTGGTGGTCAACAATACCAGGGTAGTCCCAGCAAGGCTCCACGGCTACAAGGATAGCGGAGGCCGGACGGAACTGATCGTCTTGGAACACTCTGATGGGGACTCTCCGCGATCGAATACCCGGTGGTGCCTCCTCAAAGCGTCCAAGCGGCCAAAGAGGGGAACCCGGTTGCTCTTTGACAATAATGCAGAGGGCGTGGTGAAAGACCTCGCAGAGGACGGGCTGGTTCAGGTTGCCTTTGAGGCTTCCCTGTCCATCGATTCTCTCCTGGAGGAAAAAGGTTTCATGCCTTTGCCTCCTTATATCAAGAGGGAAAAGGACGATCAGCGCTCCATGATGGATCGAGAGAGATACCAGACCGTGTTTTCCAAAAAAAGCGGGGCCGTTGCAGCTCCGACAGCGGGCCTGCATTTCACTCCCCGGTTGATGGTAGAATTATCCCGGTCCGGGATTGCCGTTGTGGAATTAACACTTCACGTGGGACACGGCACCTTCAAACCCGTGAGAGTGAAAGACATACGGAACCATTCTCTGGGAGAGGAGGAGTACATCATCAGCAGGCAGGCCGCCGGGGCCATCAGTAACGCCAAGAAAGAGGGAAGAAGGGTAATTGCCGTTGGAACGACCGTGGTGCGAACCCTTGAAACGTTGGCAAGAGAGGGCCGGATCGCTTGCGGCAGGGGCAGGACGAACCTCCTCATCACCCCCGGTTTTGAATTCAAGGTCATTGACGGGATGATCACCAATTTTCATTTACCCAGATCTTCTCTTCTTTTTCTGGTCTCGGCTTTCGCCGGCCTTAAATTCATCAGGACGGCCTATCGTTGGGCTGTGGCAAAAAGCTACCGATTTTACAGTTATGGCGATGCCATGCTGATTCTCTAGCGAGGAATAGATCACATTGCGGTTCACGGTCCTCCATAAGGGCGATTCGGGTCGGGCTAGGCTGGGAGAGATCATCACGCCTCACGGACGATTTGAGACCCCTGTTTTTATGCCTGTGGGAACCCAGGGCTCAGTCAAAGCCGTTTCCCCGCAGGACCTGGACGGCGCGGGGGTCAAGATCCTCTTAGCCAACACCTATCACCTGTATCTTCGGCCGGGGCATAAGGTCATTGAGAGGCTCGGCGGACTCCACCGCTTCATGGGATGGCGGGGTTCGATCCTGACGGATAGCGGCGGCTTCCAAGTGTACAGCCTCGCTCGGTTGCGGACCATCACTGAGGAAGGCGTCACCTTCCAGTCTCATTTGGATGGGTCAAAGCACTTCCTGGGACCTCTTGAAGCCGTGGCCATCCAGGAAGCTCTGGGTGCGGACATTATGATGGCTTTTGATGAATGCGCGCCCTACCCCGCTGATTACGGTTATGTCCGAGATTCGGTGAAACGGACCAGCTCCTGGGCCAGGAAGTGTCTTGAGGCAAAAACAAATGAGGCTCAGGCGCTTTTCGGCATTGTGCAAGGGGGCGTCTACCTGAACCTCAGAGAGCGGAGTGCCACGGAACTGGTGGCCATGAACTTCGATGGGTATGCCCTGGGCGGGCTTTCGGTGGGCGAAGACGGGCAAACCCGGCAGCAGGTGATTCGGGAAACGATGAAGTTTCTCCCTGAAGAGAAGCCGGTCTATCTCATGGGCGTAGGTAAGCCGCAAGATATCCTGGATGCGGTGAACCATGGAGTGGACATGTTCGACTGCGTCCTCCCCACGAGGAATGCGCGAAACGGAACACTGTTTACCAGCCATGGCCAAATGGTGATCAAGAATGCCGGTTATGCGGATGACGATCGGCCCATCGATGAGAACTGTCGCTGCTTCACATGTTCTCAATTCTCAAGGGCTTATTTGAGGCATCTTTTCATGGCAAAGGAGCTTTTGGCTTACAGGCTCAACACGATTCACAATATTCATTTTTTCACAAACTTTATGGATGAAATACGGCAAGCCATGAGAGAGGATAGGCTCGCCTGGTATTATGCAGATTTTCTCGAGCGCCAGGGAAGCGAGTGTCCTGTGTCATAGAACAGGTGAATAAGTCAACGCAACCGGAGTACCCCGGATCAGCTCAATTTGGCAACGGATTTATGACACAGGATACTAGCGTGATTTCCCTGAAATACCTTAACATAATCGTACACCAGACCCTGGCCCCTGTCGGGAGGTCGGGTCGCGGTTTCGTTTGCAGAGCAAGTCCTCGGACGCGATACGAGGGATTGATTGTTTTGGCCAAGGGTGAATGCTATAATACAAAAATTTGTCAATCAAAGCGGGGAGGATAATCATGGATTTCATAGGCTATGCTCACGCCATGGGGATCGGGGGTACGGGAGGTGGAAATGCGGGAGGAGGGTTCACTACTTTTATCCCTCTGATCCTGATGTTTGCGATTTTTTATTTTCTCCTCATCAGACCCCAACAGAAAAAAGCGAAGCAACACAAGGAAATGCTCGGCGCCGTTAGGAAAGGGGATAAGGTGGTCACGAGCGGCGGCCTCCACGGTGAGATCACAGGAATCACGGACGATGTGGTGACTATGGAGATCGCGCCCAAAGTGAGAGTCAAGGTTTCCAGAGGATCCATCGCAGGGGTTCTCAGGAGAGGAGAACCTGGAGCAGAATCCAGTCCAAGCTGATCAAGAGACGTCAAACAAGGGGCAAAGGAGTTAGCCGTGGCAACAAAAAGACTTGGTTTGCGTGCAGGCATAGCGGCAGCGCTTCTCTTTATTGCTTTCATCTATCTGGTTCCTTCGCTGAGCCAGGAACTGCCTCCTTGGTGGTCCGCATTCTTGCCCAAAGATAAGATCCACCTGGGCCTCGACCTCCGGGGCGGCGTTAACCTCATCCTGCGAGTGGAAGCAAAGACGGCTGTGGAGTCGTACCTGGAAAGGGTCGCTGAAGACCTCAAGCACGACTTCCGGAAAAACAGGTTGAAATATGTAGATATCGCGCGGAAGGGCGACGACAGGATTGTGGCGATTTTGATGAGGGGGGAAGATGAGAAAGCTCTGGATGATCTGATCAGGAATGCTTACCCGGATTTCAAGCCGGAGCCCGGAGGTACGAGCGAGAAAGGGATCACCTTCAACCTCATGCTGGACCCGAAGGCGAGCAATCATTTGATGAAAATGGCTTCA
>JAHECH010000538.1 GCA_024641835.1 Deltaproteobacteria bacterium | reverse complement strand
CTGGAGGACGTGGCCGTTCTAAGACAGCAGGGAGCACTGAGCAGCAGGCGGTATGCAGCAAAAAGGACTATAGCTGAAAACCTGAAATCGAATCACGAAGACACGATCATCGTTTATTCTTTCGTGCTTTCCCGATTTCGTGCTTTCGTGGTGAAGTTTTTAGCTCAATGTCCAATGATGAATCCTAAATGACAAACGACAGGGGCCTATGCTGGATTTCTTTCAAATGATCGCAAGCGGTATTGCCGTGGGCAGCTCCTATGCCCTCATGGGCCTCGCCATGGTCATCATTTACAAGACCTCCGAAGTGGTCAATTTCGCCCAGGGCGAGATGGCCCTCGTTTCCGTCTTTCTCACTTACATGGTCCTTGAATTCTATGGCTTCCCTTTCTATCTCGCTTTTCCTTTCGCCATCCTTTTTTCCATATTCCTTGGATGCTTCCTCGAATTTGCTGTTTTAAGAAGAGCCAAGGAACCGAACGTTCTCGGAATGATCATCATCACCATAGGCCTCGAGATGATCCTGATGGGCGTTGTATCGTGGAAATTTGGGGCTGACCCCAAGAGCATGCCCTTTCCCATTTCTCCTTATGGCAGCGTCACCATTGGAAAAGTATTCGTCAGCGCTTTGGACGTATTGACCTTCATCGTAGCCTTGACCATCATGGCAATTCTTTTCCTCTTCCTGAGATACTCCAAACTGGGCATTGCCATGAAGGCAACCCAGCAAAACCCTCTGGCAGCCAGGATCATGGGAATCAGAACCAAGCGTATTCTCATGATCACCTGGGGCATCTCTTCTCTGGTTGGCTGTGTGGCAGGCCTTCTCATCGCTCCCACGACTATGCAGCCTTACATGATGTGGGATCCCATGCTCAAAGGTTTTGCCGCTGCGGTATTGGGCGGGATGACGTCCCTCCCCGGCTCGGTATTTGGGGCGTACTTGATCGGCATTATCGAGAACCTTTTCGGTGGGTATGTTTCCATCGAGTTCAAGTCCGTGGTCGCCTTTATTATCATCGTTCTAGTCCTCTGCCTGAAACCGAGCGGGCTCTTTGCCCGCCATTTTGTGAAAAAGGTTTAGAAACGTTCAAAAGTGTTTGCATGGGATCACAAAAAGGCATCTCTTATACCGAACCGCACGTCGGAAAGGGATCGGGCCTTTTCTGGAGTGACTGGCGGGAGGGCGCCGTCTTTTCACGACTTATCTGTGGGGGAAGCCCCGGCCCCGAGCGCAGGCGAGGGGAACGGTGGAGGGGGCAAGTTTCCCTCGCAGATAAGTCGTAGAAAAGACCAGCCCGGGAGCCTCGGAACGCAAGAAAAGGCCCGATCCCTTTCTGTATGTAGAGGCGCTATGCAAACACTCTTGAACGTTACCAAAAGTTTAAGTCTCCGCCATCGTTTCATCATTGGGGAGGATAGACCTGAGGAGGTCAATTACATAGGCATTTATTATCGATGTGATGATTTATATTTCGTATTCCCAAGGTACCGCCTTCCCGATAGGCAGGAAGCATATGATATTCCGATACAGTTCATAACAGCTACACTGTTAATCGAGATCCTTGAATCGATTCAAAACTGGTCCGAGCGTTATTTCAAGCCCGAGTTCCAGGAAAAGGAGGAAGTTGTTTGTAGATCAATTTGGGGGATATTGGGAGTGAATAGGGGAGAGGAGCCTGGGGTCGATACGTTCAGGTCTCTTTCAGCTCGGTTGAAAAGAGAAAGAAACCGTGCAGCAAAAAAGCAGCGCTTCATAAGAGACCCTGAGCAGAAAATCGGCTACTATTTTGGTCCCGAGGTTCTAGTTAGAGTTTGCGAAAGGCTCATGGGCATGTTCTCCTTTCTGAACGAGCGCCCCTTTTTCTTCTTCATCGACGACTACTCCACTCCCAAAATAACTTCTGAATTGCAGGAAAATCTCAACAGAATTTTTATGCAGCGGTCCGCGTCGTCATTCTTCAAGCTTTCAACGGAAAGCTCTGTGTCTTATGCCCGAAGGGACATCGATGCCAAAGCCTATGTTGAGGGCAGAGAGTTTACGCTTCTAAATCTAGGACTGGTTTACATACATGCAAAGTTGAGGGAAAAATCGCAGTTTATTGATGACGTTCTCGCGAGACGGCTAGGTGCTATTCACGGCTACCCGGTATCCACGTTAGAGGAATTGATTGGATCCTATTCCGGGCCGACCAATTACAACGAAGTTGCAAGACAAATACGCGCAGGTCGCAGAGTAGAAATATGGGGAAGAGAGTCTCTCTGTGGTCTATGTAGCGGAGATATCCACTACACAATCGACCTAGTGAGACTGATGGTTAGCAACATAGGTGGACGTGATAAGTTGGCGGAGATTGATGTAAGTCCTAAGATATCGGCAAAAGAACAGACTGCTGCTATAAGAGAGCAAGCAGGAAATTTCCTGAAGGGACTTCGAATACTGCCGATGGGAAACCATCTTGTAGAAGTAGTTACTGCATTCGGAATAATTGCAAATGCCTATCTTAGATTTAGAGATTCGAAGAACATAAAAGGCACGCCACCTTGGCAAGCCCATAGGATCGAACCGTATGAACAACTCAATCTTTCAGAAGAGGCACAAAAAATTTATTTCGAACTGCTTCGATATTCCGTTTTCATAGAAGACGTTCGAGGCAAGAGTCGACGGGGAAAGGTGGTTCCGAGACTTTATTTAAGAAGACTGCTTATTCCGCATTTCAGGCTCACCTTTAGCATGCGCGACTCTATTGAGCTTGAGCCTGATGAAATTGAGAGTTTGCTTCTGGATCCAAAGGAGTTTGAGCTTAAGCACCAGCTTCGTAGAGGTTTTCTGTTAGATCCAACTCAGCCTCTTTTGCCAGGTATAGAAACGGAGGATATTTAATTGCCGAGAGTCTTGAGGATAGATAGAAAACTTTCCCTCCTTGAGAAACCTCCACTCTTGCCTGTCAAGCATGTGGGACTGACAGTGGGGGATATTCTGGTTTTGTGTGCAGGATTTGAAGATCGAGCGATTAAAGCTTTAAAAGTATCGTTAGAGGCAGGAGAAAGCGGCTATTCAGTCATTCTTATAAACTATCTCCCCTTTGTGGCTGAAAACAGGCTGGAGGAAATTAGGCGGATATGCCAAGCGCATTGTATCCCCATTCAGGGCCTTCAGTATGATAGGCCAAATCCTTCAGGAATAGGTGAAACGTTGCTGACTCTCCCGGGAATGAAAAGGGGGAATATTCTTGTGGATATATCAGGGATGTCGAAATTACTGATCGTTCAGATTCTTGCCGCATTAGGTAAACGACCATTTGGGTTCTCAGGAACAACAGTGCTGTATACAATGGCTCAGAGCTATCCGCCTAATGAATATGAGGTCGATGAAGCGCTAGAGAAAATGAAAGGTGACCCTTTGTATTCCGCTATGTTCTTATCATCAGGTGTTTTTGAAGTTACCGTTGTGCCTGAGCTATCCTCCACTTCCATGGAGGGACAGCCCATTAGGTTGATTACGTTCCCCTCATTCAACCCGAATCAACTCGCTGCATTGCGGTCAGAGATTCAGTCTTCATCTTTCACCCTCATCCACGGCATACCTCCACTTAAAGAAAATGCATGGCGACCTGCCAAAATCAAAACTATGAACCGAATTGACTCAATTTCGAATAGGGAAGACCGTGAGGCGAGTACATTGGATTACGAAGAAACTCTAAACCTGCTGCTCGAAGCTTACGACAAGTATGGCATGACAGATAGAATAGTAGTTGCACCAACTGGGAGCAAGATGCAGACGGTTGCCGTTGGGATTCTCAGAGCTTTTATGGATGATGTCCAAATAGTGTATCCAACCCCGCGTATCTTCCCTAAACCGCATGAATATACCACTGGAGCAACGCAGTTGTACCGTCTAGATCTCGATAAGTTCTCTGCTGTAGGAAATCGTGAAAAATGAAATTGAGAAAGGGCTTTGGAAGTTTGTATTTTTTGCGTGGTGGTACGCTGGTAAACAAGGCGC
>JAHECH010000537.1 GCA_024641835.1 Deltaproteobacteria bacterium | reverse complement strand
GGACGAGTCATAGATTCTCCGGGGGATAACATCCTGGCTGAGTTCGGGAGCGTGGTAGATGCTGTGCAATGTTCGGTGGCGGCGCAGAACGAGTTCAAGGCGCGGAATGCAGAGCTTCCTGAGAACCGTCGTATGGAGTTTCGGATTGGGGTCAATCTTGGGGACGTGATCGAGGAGGAAAACCGCATTTACGGGGATGGAGTGAACATCGCTGCTCGTTTAGAGGCATTGGCTGACCCTGGGGGGGTCTGCATCTCAAAGACAGCTTTTGACCACATCGAAAGTAAGCTGCCACTGGGGTATGAGTATCTTGGCGAGCAGACAGTGAAGAATATTGCGAAGCCTGTGGGAGCCTACAAGGTTCTGATGGAGCCGAGGGTGACCGGTGCCGAGAAAAAAGGACAAACAAAGAGGGCTCCGGTTTGGCGCCGTAAATCCGTTCTTGCCGGTGCAGTGGCAGTTCTCATCGTGATTATTGGTTTGGCAGTTTGGAACTTCCATTTCCGCACTCCGCCTATTGAACCTGCCTCCAAGGAGAAGATGGCTTTCCCACTTCCGGACAAACCATCTATCGCAGTGCTTCCCTTTGCCAACATGAGCGGAGATCCCAAGCAAGACTATTTCAGTGATGGGTTAACTGAGCAAATTATCACTACCCTCTCCAGGTATCCACGTCTATTCGTGATTGCTCGGCAATCGTCATTTTCTTTCAAGGGGAAGCCCATGAAAGTCCAGCAGGTTGCTGAGGAGCTAGGTGTGCGGTATGTGCTAGAGGGGGGTGTCGAGAAGTCTGGTGATAGGGTGCGGATAACGGTTCAGCTTATCGATGCATTGACAGGGCGTTATGTTTGGAGCGAGCGATACGATCGGGAGCTTAAAGATATATTCGCATTGCAGGATGAGATAACGATCAAAGTCATGAACGGCATGAGTGCAGAACTCACGGAGGGCGAACAGGCCCGTGTTTGGACGAAAACAGGGACGGCGAACCTGAAAGCCCTTGAAAAACATTATCAAGCACAGGCTATTTCTTGCCGCCATACGAAAGAAGACGATGCTATCGCACGGCCGTTGTTCGAGGAAGCTATTGCGCTTGACCCTAAGTTTGTTTGGCCTTACGTGTATTTAGGCTACCTGCACCTTGAGGAAGCATCCCGTAGATGGAGTGAATCTCCCGCTAAATCCATTCAGATGGCGTCTGAATTGGCACAAAAAGCTCTCGCTATTGATGACTCGCATGATGGCGCCCATTCATTATTAGCTGCCATCTACGATACGAAACGTCAGTATGATAAAGCCCTATCCGAGGCTGAACGGGCGGTAGCTCTTAATCCCAATTCGTCGGACGCGTATATGATTTTGGGAGGAGTTTTAGGCGATTTAGGCAGGTGGGACGAAAGTGTTTTGTACGCGGAAAAGTCGTTAAGGCTCAGCCCGTTCCCTGGTGCCTTTGCCTTCTATGTGTTAGGCTCCGGCTATTTTATGACAGGACAGTATGAGGAATGCATAGTGACATTTAAGAAGGCGCTGAAGGTGAGCCCCAAGTTTCTACTGGGCCATGTCTATCTTGCAGCGTGTTACAGTTTAATGGGTCGTGATGCGGAGGCTGCCGCTGAAGCAAAAGCAGTTTCAGGCATTGATCCCAAATTCACCATCGGGTCTTTATCCGCTTATAAGAATGAAGACCAACTAGAGCGGCTGTCACCTCCGTTGCGGAAGGCCGGTCTGAAGTGAGGTGAAGTTCATGAACACACAGGATTTCAAACGCAAGCTGACCGCTATCTTCTGCGCTGATGTGGCAGGATATAGCCGGTTAATGGGGGAGGATGAAGCGGCAACAGTGAAGACCCTAGAGGCTTACAAGCAGGTGATGTTCTCCCTGATCAAACAGCATCGTGGTCGGGTAGTTGACTCACCTGGGGATAATCTTCTGGCTGAATTTGCGAGTGTGGTAGATGCGGTCCAATGTGCAGTGGCTGCCCAGAACGAGTTCAAAGCGAGAAATGCCGATCTGCCAGAAAACCGGAGGATGCAGTTCCGCATAGGAGTCAATCTGGGGGATGTCATTGAGGAAGGAGAGAGAATATACGGTGACGGGGTAAACATAGCTGCCAGGCTTGAAGCTCTAGCCGATCCTGGCGGAATCTGCATCTCTAAAACGGCCTTCGATCACATTGAAGCGAAGTTGCCGTTGGGATACCACTTTCTTGGGGAGCAAACGGTAAAGAACATTGCTAAGCCCATAGGGGCGTATAAGGTTCTGATGGAGCCAAGGGTGACCGGGCGCGAGAAAAAAGGACAAACAAAAGGGGTTGCGGTTTGGCACCGCAAACCTGTTTTTGCCGGTGCAGTGGCAGTTCTCATCGTGATCATTGGTTTGGCGATTTGGAACTTCTATTGGCGTGCACCGAAGTTTGAGCCAGCCTCCAAGGAGAAGATGGCTTTACCTTTGCTGGACAAACCTTCGATTGCGGTCCTGCCGTTTGATAACATCAGTAGCGATCGTGACCAGGATTACATCGCTGACGGAATCACAGAGGACATCATCTCTCATCTCTCCAAGATTCCTGAAATGTTCGTCATCGACCGCAAATCAACATCTACTTATAAAGGCAAGCAAGTAAAAGTCCAACAAGTGAGTGAAGATTTGGGAGTGCAATATGTACTGGAAGGCAGCGTGCAGAAATCCGGGAATAAGCTTCGTGTTACAGCACAATTAGTTGATGCTCTGAAGGGCCAGGATTTGTGGTCAGAGCGCTACGATCGGAATTTCCAAGATCTGTTTGCTCTTCAAGATGAGATTACATCCAATATACTTAAAGCGGTGGGGGTGCAATTGACGGGTGGGCGATTTGTTCATCAATACGATACAACCAACATTGAGGCTTGGGGCTACTGGGTCAAAGGAATCAGCCTGAATCTTCAGGGTAAGAAAGAGGGTGTCCTCGAAGCGCGCAGTCTTCTCGAAAAAGCGCTCAAATTAGATCCTAGCTATGCAATGGCCTGGAACCAACTGGCATGGACCTACATTATCGAAGCGTGGATGGGATGGACTGATTCCCCAGCTGACTCGCTCGGACGAGCGACGGAACTTGCACAAAAGGTGGAGGCGACTGGGAAGGCTGGCGGAGCGTTTCACGATCTAATGAACGTGATCTATATGTTGCAAGGGAAGTATGATGAGGCGATCGCTGAGGGAGAGAAAGCCGTTGTTACCGAGCCGAACGAAGCAGAATATTATGTATTCCTGGGTAATGCGCTCCGGTATGCAGGACGACCGAATGAGGCAATTGCCAATATGAAGAAAGCGATGCGACTTAACCCTTACTATCCAGCTCTTTACCTTCTATTTTTAGGTGCCTCATATGAAATGGCAGGACAATATGATGAGGCACTTGCGACACTTAACAAACTTCTTGAGCGTTCTCTGAAGGGTGAATTGTTTCCCTTATTTGCGCATGAATTGTTGACAATAACCTATGCCAGGCTCGGTCAAATGGACAAAGCAAGGGCTCATGCGGATGAGATCTTGAAAATAAATCCCAAATACACGGTCGAATCTTTTCGCAAAAGCACGCCATACAAAGATCGAGCCTACCTGGATAGCCTTGTCAGTCTATTGGTTAAGGCCGGTCTCCCGGAGAAGCCACAGATGCCCTGATACAAGCCAACAACTCTTCCAGATCTTTCGTCTCTAGCGCCAGCAGAAAACGAGATCGACATTCGTTTTCAGCAGTTCCTTGACCTTCTTTACCAGATCGAAGAGTGCTAACGGCAGTTTGCGCCTTCCCTCAGGCATTAGTCTCTGGCAACAAGATTCTCTTGGGCTACCCGAGCGATTACGATACCAAATCTATCGAGGAAGCAGATAGAGCGCCGGTGATGACTTCCCAAATTAAGCTGTCGCTGGCCTCCCGACTCTCATGCTCCCCTTTGCTTTCTCCTCCACTCCTTCGGGCTCACGTACTTATCCCCCTTTTCCTGACATCCATCTATTCACCTCTGCTCATT
>JAHECH010000027.1 GCA_024641835.1 Deltaproteobacteria bacterium | reverse complement strand
TGTTCTTGGGAAGAAGCTGGTCATCGATGCCGATGTCCTTGCCTTGGCCGCCGCTGTCATTCCCGCGGCAGAAACCAAGGAAGTCGCCGGATTGTTCAAGGTCACGTTGAGCCCGGACGGCTTCTTCAAAGAAGCCCATGTCAAACTCAGACCGGTTGAGTTTGGTACGGACGGCGTTTATCTGTGCGGACTGGCTCACTACCCCAAGTTCATGCAGGAAACGATCAATCAGGCCTATGGAGCTGCAGGCCGGGTTTTAACGCTTCTCTCCCATGATACGGTCGTCGCCTCAGGCTCTGTGGCCCAGGTGAACGAGAGCCGGTGCATAGGATGCGGCGCCTGTGTCTCGGCGTGCACCTATGGCGCCCTGGACCTTCGTGACACGAAACAAGGGAAGAAGGCCACGGTCAATCCTGTTCTCTGCAAAGGGGACGGTCTTTGCAATACCAAGTGTCCGACCGGGGCTATACAACTGAAGCACTACACCGATGACGAGCTCTTGAGCGAAATTGATGCGATGGCTCCGGACGAAGAGATCTTGCCGCACATGGATGCCGCGGTTGGAGATGCGTAGAAACAGACGACTGAACAAAGCCTGGATCACTGGCAAAAGAGGTGAAAACGAATGAGTGCAGGACCCGAATTTAAGCCAAGAGTATTAGGGTTTGTATGCCACTGGTGAGCATACGGGGCTGCTGACCTGGCTGGAGTTTCCAGACTTCAATATACGACTGAAATGAGGCTGATCCGCGTCATGTGTTCCGGCAGAGTCGACATGGCCTTCGTCCTCAGAGCCTTCTCAAACGGAATGGATGGGGTATTTATCGGCGGCTGCCGCTTGAATGAATGCAATTATGTGACTCACGGAAATTACCACGCCCTGAACATGGTGCTTCTGTTGAAAAAAATCATGGAACACATCGGGCTGAACCCTGAAAGGTTGAGCCTCGAATTTATGTCCGGCGCTGAAGCCAACCTTTTTGTCGAAGGCGTTAATGGTTTCGTCAAGAAGGTGAAAGAACTGGGGCCGCTGGGCCAAGGCGAAGGAATCGACCGACATGAAATGAAGTCCAGACTTGCAGAAATGTCGAGGCTGGTCCCGTACTTCAAGTTGGCGAACCAGGAGAAACTGGCCTCCCGACTTGAGTCTCCGGAAGAATACGACGGACTCTTCACGAAAGAGGAAATAGACAGGCTGTTTCGTGAAATGCCTTCGTACTATATCGATCCGGACAAGTGCCAGGCCTGCATGATTTGCTTTAAGAAATGCCCTGTCGAGGCGATTGAAGGTGGCAAGAACCGGATTCATGTCATTGACCAAGAGAAATGCATCAAATGCGGAACCTGCTTTGAAGCTTGCCCCCCCCGGTTTGGTGCGGTGACAAAGACTTCGGGCGAGCCTGTTCCGCCTCCTATTCCTGAAGAAGCAAGAACTATCGTCAGAAAGAGTAAAGAAAAATGAGAGAAATCCTAAATGGGACTTCTTATTGTTTTATGCTCCGGTCACAAAAAAGGGACTTCTTATCATTCCGGTCGATTCCCCCTTCTTTTTAGATCAATCGAACGAAACGAACCAAAACTTAAATTTCTTAACCGACGGGGGAGGCCAGGATGAAAGGGATTTTGGCCCGGGTCGGCTTCTGAACCGGTTCGTAGCTGATGCGGAAAGACAGGATCAAGACCCCCCCCGCCCGGTGGAGGATCCCCTTCAGAAAAAGCTTTCCGAGGGCCTTGTCCAGGGCGTTGTGTGTCACGCGCTAGTTGCAGCCATCATGTTGGGGACATGTCGATTGAGACGGACGAACGCTTTTCGCGGTGGCAAAGACCGGTCGGAGTGGAAGACCGCGTTTTTCCGGCTTTGAAGGCAGGGCGGACGACCATATCGCAAGTTGAGTGTAAGGGGTAAAAAAAAGTGAGATACGCAGAGACAGGGTTTAATTTACAAATTGATCTATCCCGAGGAAGCATTGAGAGGGTACAAACAGACCCAAGATTAACCGAACTTCATCTGGGGGGTCAGGGTACTGCTGCGAAGATACAATGGGATAGGGTTCCTCCTGAAGTTGAACCCTTTTCTCCCGATAATCTACTCATATTCAGCGCCGGTCTTTTAAATGGCACACCTGTTCCCGGTGCCAATCGTACCATTGTGAATTCCTTTTCTCCCCAGACAAACTTATATTCACATTCATTATTTGGAGGATTTTTTGGACCGGAACTGAAACATGCCGGTTACGACAAAATAGTCATTCGCGGCAAGTCCCCCAGCCTGGTTTATTTGTGGATACACAATGACAAAGTAGAAATACGTGATGCCAGCCATCTCCAGGGGAAAGGCTGTCAAGAAACTGCAGCGCTTATTCGACAGGAGTTGAAGGAACCCAAAGCCCAGGTGGCCGCTATCGGCCTGGCCGGTGAAAACAGGGTCTATATGGCTACCATCGATCACGGTAACTCCAGCGCCTCTCGAGGGGTAGGCGTGATCATGGGAGATAAAAGGTTAAAGGCGATAGCTGTTCGTGGAACAAAGGACATCCATATTGCCCGACCGGCTGAACTTTTTGAGTTATGCCTCGGCCTGAGGAAGGAAATTTATGAGAACCCGAAATGTGGAGATCCTATGGCGCATGAGGATAATGAAACTTTCCACGTCGACAATTTCGCCTGGGGCAACGCGCGTGTGCGGAAAAAAGGTTATTGGAACAAACAACTTGAAGAGAAGTGGGGCGCGTTGACTCGAACCGTGCGGGATCGAGAAATAAGTTGCTATAACTGTCCGAAGAATTGCCATGCAGTGATTTCCTACCCGGGACGGCAAAGATATTTCTTAAAATGCTTCAGCAAACTTACCTATTTGATGGCGGCCCATTTAGAGCTGGACTTTAATTATGACATCCTTAGCGTTACTCAGGAGTACGGACTGGACGGATTCGCAACGCCGCAAGTTCTAGCTTTCGCCCTTGAGCTTTACGAAGCCGGTATTTTAACTGACCAGGACATGAAGGGAATGCCGTCCGACGTCAGGGGAAGATTTTTCTGGCTCGTTGAAAAAATTGTTCGGCGGGAAGGGATTGGAGATGTTTTAGCCAATGGCGTCTATTGGGCAGCCCGTCAGATTGGTAAGGGCGCAGAAGCATATGATCATAATACCATAAAGAAATTTGAGCAGGTGACCATCAAGCTGGGAAAGGTGAATCCCCCTTACTTCCTTATGATAGCCACTGGTGAGAAGATGAGTATCACCCAAATTGAAGGGTCCTACCCCCAGGACCCCCTTCCTACTATGGAGCAGAGAGAAAAGTTTGTAAGAGATTGGGTCGCAGTCCCCAATGAAAAGTTTAAACAATATTTTTTGGAATGGGAAAAACGTAACGACCTGCCTATCGAAGCATCCTGCGCCATTTGTGATTGGAACGAGATGATGCATTACATCGATGACGCCATCGGGCTCTGCGGATTTTTGTCATCATTCAGAGGCCAGTTTGGCGGGAGGACTCCGTATCACACGCATAATATACCACATTTAATCTCGCTCGCGACCGGGATGGAGCTTGATGAAGCCGGACTATGGAGAATAGGGAGAAGGAACCGAAATCTGGTGAGAGCCCTTAATGTAAGGAGAGGCTTGAGGAGAAAGGATGAGAAGCCTCCTGAAGACCATTGGAAGATACGAGACCCTGAGATGGAAACCAAGCTGCTTGACGCGTATTATGAATTCAAGGGGTGGAATAATGAAGGTATTCCTACCAAAGAGACGTTGGACAAACTGGGCTTGCATTACGTTAGCGAAGACTTCGAACAGAGAGGCATCTTGACAGACAACGAAGGCACTCCCTCCAAAGAGACTTCGGCGGAAAAAGAGAAGAACTAAAGTGAAGGGGGTGGAAATTTTATCATTCCGGCTATTATCATCGATTTTGTTTCTACCTTCGATTTCCTTAATCGCTTGAAGATCTTTTTCTCCTCCTCTCTTTTAGTTGGTTCGTATCACCTTGATGTGTTTCCCAACCCATTCAGGTGGGAGGTAGACTCTCCCACTGTTTCCGCTGTACTTCACTTCCTTTTCAAGCATCTCTTCGCCGTAAACTTCGAACTTCACCTTCGGCCGGAGAAGCCTTAATTCTTCCTGGAAGAATGGCTTCTCTTGTGCCCGCTGCTCCTTTCGGTTTCCTGTATCCCTCATGATGGTCCGCCATTGCCCGGTTCTCTGCTGGGTTGAACCTCTTTTGCTGGATTCCTGTCGCCCCTTTTCCATAACCTTTACCCGTACCTCAACCATGGCTGGAGCGAGCCGCAACCACAAGACCTGGAGAACGAAAACCCTCTCATGGAATCACCCCGCGTACCCAATGCACCCATCGGATGAGGTTAAAGGGATGAGTATTCCAAGGGAAAAGAGGTTGTCGGAGTGATTTGTTCACCCCTTTATTACGACCAGTCGTTAGTTACCTTTGGATGATAACTAGACTATAGCTGTAGCTACACTGTGATTATAAAGTAGTCATGCCTCTTGTCAAGAGATTTTCTCGTCATTCTGCCTGATGCGGCATTCCCTTCTAAAGGGCATTCCCTTCTGAATGGCATCCGGAAAAGCCTTTTTTTTTGGCCCTGGACATCCCAGAAAAGAATGGGTATAAGTGTTTTTAATAACCCCTCAGGAAATGGGGGGCAGGAAAAGGGTACCCGATGGTTCGTGGGCAAAGAGGAGATTGCCTCAGTTACCTTGATGGATGCAAAAGACGCTTTCTCTTTATCCCTCTCCTTACGCTCTTTCTTTTCATCTTCCCGCCCTTTCCTGCCTGGGCGTCCACGGTCCAGGTAGAAGTCATTCACTCCCAGGACCAGTACGAGACAGGCAAGGATTATCCGCTTCTTTTCCGCCTCGTCATTGCCAAACCATGGTATATCCACGGCACTAAAACAGAACCTGAGCTGATTCCTACGACCCTCACCGTTCGAGAAAAGCCCCGTCTCAAAATTGTGGGAATCCAGTTTCCCCCCGCAGAAAGCAAGAGATTTGATTATGCGGATAGACCCACGCCCGTCTTTTCCGGACAGATCCTCGTAAGAGCCACCCTGAGGGTGGCAAAGGATGCGGCCATGGGAGGGCAGGTCATGGAAGGGAAACTCTCCTACCAAGCGTGTTCCACCATCTCCTGCCTTCCCCCTGAGAACGTGAGCTTTTCTATTCCTCTGAAGATCGTCCCCCCGGGGACCGGCGCCACCCTTATGAATCAAGACCTATTCCAGGCTTCCGAGCGAGCCATCGTCTATGGCAAGAAGGATAAGGGTAGCAAGCTGGGAACTGGCTTCTGGCTAACCCTGCTCGGTTTTTTCGTTGGAGGCCTCGCCCTGAGCTTATCTCCCTGCGTCTATCCGCTGATCCCGATCACGGTCTCCTATTTTTCCCAGGGAAGAAAAAAGGCCTCCATTTACACGCTGATCAACTGCTTCCTTTACATTCTTGGCTTGGCGATCACCAATTCGGCTCTCGGGGTGTGGGCAGCCCTGTCGGGCCGCATGGTTGGCTCTTTCCTGCAGAATCCATGGGTTATCGTCTTCTTGGTTTGCTTGTTCATTGCTCTGGCTCTTTCGTCTTTTGGCTTATGGGAATTCCGTCTACCTGCGGGGCTCACCCGCCTTGTGTCAAAAAGCTTCGGAGGGTACCTGGGGACGTTCTTCATGGGATTGACCCTGGGCATTATTGCTGCTCCTTGCCTCGGCCCCTTTATTGTTGGCCTTCTCACGTATGTGGCACAAAAAGGGGATCCCTTCCTGGGATTCATCAGTTTTTTTGTGCTCAGCATCGGGCTTGGGCTGCCCCTCGCTGTGCTCGCCTTTTTTTCCGGTGCCCTGGCTCGGCTGCCCGCCTCTGGGGATTGGATGTTATGGGTGCGAAAGTTCATGGGCTGGGTCCTGCTCTTCATGGCTGCGTATTTTGCAAAACCCTTAATCTATGATTATGTGATAGAAACGGGGCTCATGGCTGCCGTGGTGTGTGCTGCGGGCATCCATCTGGGATGGCTTGATCGAACCGGCACCTCTCTCCACCGTTTTTCGTTTTTCAAGAAGGCCCTGGGCGTTGCCTTGATCGGCGGCTCTATCTTCTATTTTTGGACGGCGGGCCTGGTGGAGAAGGGTATAGAATGGTTACCCTATAAGGATGGTCTCATCACTGGTGCTGCCGAGGGAAAAAAGCCGGTGATCCTGGATTTCACCGCCAAGTGGTGTGAGCCATGTGAGATCCTGGACCGGAATGTTTTCAGAGACCCAGAGGTCGTGAAGCTAAGTCGCCATTTCCTAACCGTGCGCGTTGATCTCACCGTCCCCCACCCGCGTCAAAAGGAAATCCTGGAACGCTATGGCGTCAAAGGAGTGCCTACCATTATCTTTATCAATAAGGAGGGCGTTGAAGAGAAAAGCTTGAGGATCGAATCCTTGGTGGACAAATCTGAGTTTCTTGAAAAAATGAAGGCTCTGCTCTAGTATCATGGAAGAATGTCAAAAACAAACATGCCCTGCGTCACGATAATCATGCCTGGCTGGCAGATGAGATCTGAGCAATCAGAGGCGGGGCATTGGTGCGGGGTAAATTACCAGCTGACGAGCGCGCTTCCCCAGGTGAGGCCGCCACCGAATACCGGCAGGCACACAAGATGATCCTTCTTAATGCTTCCATCCCTCACAGCTTCGTCAAAGGCAATGGCACAGGATGCGGATGAGATGTTTCCATATTTGTGGAGAGTCACATAGAACTTCTCCATGGGGACTTTGAGCGACTTGGCCATGGACTGGAACATCCTTAGATTCGCCTGGTGGGGAATGAACCAGTCAATATCTCCAACAGCAACGTGATTATATTCAACAGCTTCTTTAATGGAGCCAACAAAATGCCTCACCGCCACTTTGAAGCTCATGTTCGCTTCGATCAGATTGAGAGTGTGAAGGCCTTTGTCCACGCTCTCATGCGAAATGGGTGTGGTTCTGGATCCACCTCCCGGCAGCAAGAGATCCTGCCCGTTCGCCCCATCCGTGTGGATATGAGTAGATAGGATCCGATGCCCCCCCTTTCCCTTGGTCAGGATGACGGCGCCGGCGCCGTCACCCCACAAGATGCAGGTCCTTCTGTCTTTCCAGTTCAGAGTGCGGGAGATGATTTCGGCCCCAACGACGAGCGCGTTTTTCGAAAAACCCGTCAGAAGGTACTGGGTTGCCACATTGAGCCCAAAAATGAACCCTGAGCATGCTGCCGTCACATCAAAGGTTACGGCCTGAGGGACATCCAGCTTTGCCTGTAGCCAGTTTGCCGCAGCAGGACAGCAGGTGTCGGGGGTGATGGTGGCGATGATGATGAGATCCAGATCTTTGGCAGTCATTCCCGCCATGTCGAGGGCTTTGAGTGTCGCATGATAGGCCAGATCAGAGGTGTTCACATCCGGGTCAGCGATCCTCCGCTCCCGCACACCCGTCCGCTGGGTAATCCACTCATCCGTTGTATCCAGACCCATCTTTTGAAGGTCAGAGTTGGTAAGCACCTTTGGCGGGACATAAGAACCTGTCCCCAAAATCCTTATCCCATCCATAGTTCTTGTTCTAGTCTTCTCCTAATTTGATGCCTAACTTTTTCTCTTTAGCAGCAACCGCCAGCTTTGTTCTGATCACCGTATCAGGAATCAGGCTAATGGAATCAATCCCGCAGTCCACGAGAAATTCCGCAAACTCCGGAAAATCACTGGGCGCCTGGCCGCAGATGCCGATCTTCCGTCCTTTACTCTTAGCCGCCTTGATCACCTGGGCAATTAGTCTCTTGACCGCTTCGTTCCGCTCATTGTACAGGTGCGCCACCAGGGAGGAGTCCCTGTCAAGGCCCAGGGCGAGTTGGGTGAGGTCATTGGAGCCTATGGAGAACCCATCGAAAATGTCTGCAAATTGATCCGCAAGGATCACGTTGCTCGGGATTTCGCACATCACATAGATCTCGAGGCCATCCTTTCCCTGCTCGAGACCAAATTCTTTCATCACACTGATCACCTTTTTCCCCTCTTCAGGGGTTCGGCAAAAGGGAACCATGACTTTGATATTGGTAAGACCCACTTCATTTCGGGCCTTGCGAATGGCTTTACATTCGAGTTCAAAGGCGGGTTTGAAACTTTCGTCATAGTATCGAGAAGCCCCACGCCAGCCGATCATGGGGTTGCTCTCTAAAGGCTCATACAGAAACCCACCCAAAAGGTTCTCATACTCATTCGTCTTGAAGTCCGAGAGGCGGACAATAACGTCATTGGGGTAAAACCCTGCTGCGATCCGCGAAATGCCCTCTGCCAGCTTATCGACAAAAAAATCCACTTTGTTTTCATACACCGCCGTGATTTCGTCGATTTTGTAAACCACGCCCGCAATTCTCTGATCTGTTTTGGCCTTCTTCTTCAGTTCCTCATAATGAATGAGGGCGAGGGGGTGAATGCCGATATGGGAATTGATGATGAACTCCTCTCGGGCGAGGCCTACCCCGTCATTGGGAATCATGCCCTGGGTGAAGGCCTGTTCCGGGATTCCCACGTTCATCATGAGCTTGGTCTTGGTCTTCGGGACCTCGTCGAGGTCGATGGAATCCACTTTATACTTTAGCAGGCCGTTGTAAACATTTCCCGTCTCCCCGTCACAACACGAAACGGTGATCTCCTGGCCCGTCTTGATCAACTCATCCGCGTTGCCGGCACCAATGACACAGGGGATGCCCAATTCCCTGGACACGATGGCCGCATGGCATGTCCGTCCCCCTTTGTTCGTCACAATCGCTGCAGCGATCTTCATGACAGGCACCCAGTCGGGATCCGTCATGGGAGTAACGAGGACTTCGCCCTCCTTGAACCTGCCGATCTCCGCAGAGGCCTCGATGACATTCGCCCTTCCCTGGCCCACTTTGTTTCCTATAGCAGTGCCCGTAGCAATAATTTCTCCCTTCTCCAGAAGGCGATAGGTCACATAGGTGTTGCCGGTCTTCTGGGAATGGATGGTTTCGGGCCGGGCCTGCACGACGAAGAGGTTTCCTGTTCCAACAGCCGTCCCATCCCCATCTTTCGCCCACTCAATATCCATGGGCATGAAATGGCCCGCCTCTTCGCTGTAATGGTCCTCGACGATGCAAGCCCACTCGGCGAGTTTGAGAATCTCGTCATCTGTCAGGACATATCGGTGTCGCTCAGCCAGGGTGGTAGCCACATTCTTCGTGGTGGCGTCATCTTCCATGGAGTAGATCATCTTGATATCCCGGTCTCCCACCTTGCGGCTCATGATCGCCCTTTTGCCCTGCCTCAGGGTCGGCTTGAACACGTAGTATTCGTCAGGATTGATCGCCCCCTGAACCACATTCTCACCCAAACCATAGGCTGCCGTGATGAAAATCGCGTCCTTGAACCCGGTTTCGGTATCGATGGAGAACATCACGCCGGAATAGGCTGAATCGCTGCGGACCATCTTTTGGACAGCCACGGAAAGAGAAACATCAAACTGGCCGAATCCTTTATCATGGCGATAAGAGATGGCACGGTTCGTAAAGAGGCTGGCAAAACAGCGCTTGCACGCATCCAGCGCACTGATCTTGCCCCTCATATTTAGGTAGGTGTCCTGCTGGCCTGCGAAAGAAGCGTCCGGCAGATCTTCAGCCGTGGCAGAAGACCTGATGGCCACATCCAGATTGTCGAGTCCCTTCTGGCCGAATTCCTCTGCCAGGTTATCGTAGGCCGAATAGATCGCTTGGGTCAGGTCCGGGGGAAAATCGCCGTGCCTGATGATGTCGCGGATCTCCCTGCCCTTTCGCATGAGGTTGCTCATGTCTCTCGTATCCAGATCTTTCAGGATCTTCTTGATCTCTTCTTCGATGCCGGCATACTTCAGGAAGTAGCGGTAAGCATACGCAGTAATAGCGAAACCATTGGGGATGTTGATCCCATTATCGCGGAGCTTTCGGTACATCTCACCCAAGGAGGCGTTTTTCCCTCCCACCATGGGAACATCCTCGATCCCGATTTCATCAAACCGAAGGATGAACTTCTTACCCCTATCACCTGCCATGGGCTCTCTCCTCTGCTTGGATGCCATTCCAGAGAAAAATCGTTGCCTTCAGCCAACCAATTTGCTTAGAACAACAGAATGTTATGTCTATCATCAATACTAGAGGTTGTCAATTGACAAAATATGTTTTAGAAGGCAGTCAAGACCATGAACCCCCTTGAAGTGCATAACCGGAGGTAAGAAACATGGAACAGACATCCGGGTCATTCATCTACCTTGACCATAATGCGACAACTCCCTTGGACCCATCCGTTGTCGATGCCATGGTGCGTGTCATGAGGGAGGAATTTGGCAACCCTTCCAGTTCCTATCCTCTGGGCAGAAAGGCCAAGGAACTGGTAGAACAAGCTCGCGACGAAGTGGCTCTTCTGCTCGGGTGCGAGAGGCATGAGGCCATCTTCACTTCCGGGGGAAGTGAGTCCAATAATATGGTCGTCAAAGGGATCATTGACTTCACCAAGCCTCAGGCCTTTCACATCATCGTTTCTGCCGTAGAGCATCCTGCTACCCTCAACCCGTGCATTTATCTCATGGAACTGGGGGCGAACGTAACGATACTTCCCGTGGATTCTTTTGGCCGTGTAAGCCCGGATGACGTGCGAAAAGCGATCAGGCCTGAGACAGGCCTCATTTCCATCATGCTCGCCAACAATGAAACCGGGACCCTGGAGCCGATTAAAGAGATTGCAGCCATAGCCATGGAGCACCATGTCCCTTTTCACACGGATGCTGCTCAGGCGGTTGGAAAAATCCCTGTGAACGTGAAGCAGCTCGGCGTGGATTTTTTGAGTGTTGCAGGTCATAAGCTGTGTGGGCCCAAGGGCGTGGGAGCCCTCTTCATAAGAGAAGGCCGGGATCTGACACCCCTGATCCACGGCGGCGGCCAGGAGTGGGGAAAGAGGTCAGGAACAGAGAATACGATTCTTGTTGTGGGTCTTGGCGCGGCTTGCCGGGCTGCGAGGGAAAAGCTCCATGAAGGGTTTACCGCGATGACAACCATGAGAGACCGGCTTCAGTCCCTGTTGTTCGAGAACGTGGACGGCCTGGTCCTCAACGGCCACCCCGACCAAAGGCTTCCCAATACCCTGAACTTCTCCGTCCCCAAAATCGAAGGGGCCAAGATACTCGAAGGATTGCCCGATGTTGCAGCTTCCACGGGTGCGGCATGCCACGACAGGTCGGTGAAATTGTCCCATGTGCTCGCTGCGATGGGTGTGCCCCCGGAAGTGGGCATGGGGGCACTGCGATTCACGGTTGGCCGCACCAACACCATGGAGCAGATCGAAAGGGCAGCCTGGATGATTATCCAGCGGATCAGAGAGATGAGAGGAGAGCGAGTCTCATGAACCACGACGACAAAGACAGACCGGCACTGCTCATCATTGACATGGTCAAGGACACTTTTGATGAGAAAAGGAACTTCCCTATCACGCCGTTGGCAAAGCGAATCATCGAACCCATCCGCCGCGTTGCAGCCGATTTCCGAAACCACAGGTGGCCCGTGGTATTCGCAACGGATGCATTTAAGGAAGGGGATTTCATCTTCACCGCAAGGATGAAACCCTACTCGCTTGAAGGAACCCTGGGGGCAGAAGTGATAGACGAATTGGGAAGGGAGCACAGCGATCTCTGGCTCCCAAAGCCCCGTTTCTCTGCTTTCTTCAAAACCACTCTGGAAGGCTGGCTCAAGGAACGAAAGGTTACGCTGTGCGCCGTCGGTGGAATAACAACCAATTTCTGCGTTCTTACCACTGCGATTGATGCCATCTGCTGCGACTTCAAGGCGGTCATACTGGAAGACTGTGCCGCCGCCGCTTCAGAAAAGATTCATCAACAGACTCTTGACAATTACCGCAAGAGTGCCCTCTACCCTTTGCTCAGGGTTATGGCTTCTGAGCAACTCCTGGCTGAGCTGACCGCTCGCTGACCTTACCCCCTGGACCCGATCTTGGTTCCTTCCCCGATTCTCAGGGAGGGTTTTATACGGGGCCTATAAATGGCTTCATTCCGTGCCCTGGTCTTCTTTGCCTCCGTCTTTACGGGGCCGGGGCATTCTTTTTGCGACTTCCCTCTCGAACCCTCTGTCCGTTGGTTTGTAGAAGCTCTTGCCCCTGATTTTTTCTGGCAGGTATTCCTGCTTGACCCATGCCCCGGGATAGTTGTGAGGATACAAATAGCCCCTTGCATATCCCAGTTCCTTCATGAGTTTGGTCGGTGCGTTTCTGATATGAAGCGGCACGGGCTGGGCCCCTGACGATTCGATTTCTCCTCTCACAGCTATTTCAGCCACGTACAGCGCATTGCTCTTGGGTGCTAGGGCGAGGTAGGTCGCCGCCTCAGCCAGTGCCAAATCTCCTTCCGGCGGACCAACCCTCTCCCAAGCCTCAAACGCAGCAAGGGCAACTTGGAGAGCGTGGGGATCTGCGAGGCCGATATCTTCGGAAGCAAAGCGGATCATTCTTCGGCAGATGAACAGAGGATCTTCTCCTGCCATGAGCATGCGATACAGCCAGTAAAGAGCTGCCTGCGCATCGCTCCCTCTCAAGCTTTTGTGAAAAGCGGAGATGAGATTGTAGTGCTCTTCCCCATCTTTATCATAGGGCAATGCCTTCCTGCTCAGCGCCTCCTCCACGCTCTTCAGGTCAATGATTTTTTTCCCCCCTTGACTTTCTGGTACGTAGTTGGCGGTAATCTCGAGGCTTGTCAGAGCCACCCGGGCATCACCTGAAGAGAGGTTGATCAGGTGCTCCAACGCATCCGGAGCAACTTCAATCGCATCACGGCCAAGCCCTGCTTCCTCGTCCGTCAATGCCCGTTCCAGAATCTTTCGAAGATCATCCCTTTTCAGAGGTCGTAGCACCATGACCCTAGCTCGCGAAAGCAGCGGGGGAATGACCTCAAAGGAGGGATTCTGGGTTGTAGCTCCCACAAGAATAAGGAGGCCGGTTTCCACATAAGGAAGAAATGCATCCTGCTGGGCCTTGTTGAACCGGTGGATTTCATCTACAAAGAGTATGGTTGGCTTCCCCGTGAGGGCGTGCGCCTTTTTCGCTTCGCTGACCACTTCTCTCAGTTCTCTCACTCCCGAGGTCACCGCTGAAAAGGACTGGAAAGGGTTCTGCGAATATTGGGCCATGAGCCTGGCCAGGGTCGTCTTTCCAGAACCGGGAGGTCCCCAGAATAGTACCGAGAAGAGGCGCCCCGACTGGAGCGCCTTGAACAGAACCGTCCCGGGACCGATGATATGATCTTGCCCGATAAGGTCATCCAGTCTTTCCGGTCTCATGCGGTCGGCCAATGGTTTTTGCGAAGTATTCATAGCCTTGAGATTGGCCCTTTGTCAGATGGCTGTGGGCCTGGTAAAAATGCTATTGCATCAGGACAGGAGGTTCAGCGAACAGGAGCCCTCAGCGTCAGCAGGTTTGCAATTTGGTTGAACACCATTTTCATGTCCAGCGGTTTGGTGATGATGAGGTCGGCATATGACCGTTCCACTCTATTTGTATCCTCTTGCCTGCCGATCAGCGCCACCGGGAGTTTATCATTCCCTCTCTTGATTTCCCGCGCAAGGGTATGATTCTCGATGTCAGGGGTTTGGGTGCCGATGACGACCATATCCACCCGCTTTTTTCGAAGATGATGAAGACCTTCCACACCGTTCGCTGCCGGAATGACCTTATAGCCCTTGCTCTTCAAAAGCTGGCAGAGGAGCTCCCTGATCATGTCATCGTCCTCAATGATGAGGATGTGGGCATCTTTGATCTTCCTTCTTGCAACCCCTTTCCGGATTTTTTCTCCATACCCTGCAAGGGGGATCCTTATGGACACAATGGTTCCCTGCCCTTTTCTGCTGGTGATCTCCAGAGTGCCCTCGTGCCTTCGGACGATCCCCTGGGAAAGACTCAGTCCAAGACCGCTCCTTTCATGCCCTTTGGTCGTGAAAAAAGGATCAAAGACCCTCATCTGGAGGTGCTCGGGAACTCCTATCCCACTGTCCTGGATAAAAACATAGGCGTAGCCCGCGTTCTCCTCGGTGCTCACATACAGGTCTCCTCCGTGCGGCATGGCATCCATGGCGTTGTTCAGGATATGGAAAATCATTTCCTGCATTTCCATTGGATTGGCTTGCACAAGGGAAACAGGCCGAAGGTAGGTCTTGAGATCGATCTTTACCCCCTCTTTTTCCTTCTCCTTCAGTCTTGGCTCCGTGGTGGTGATCACGTCATTGACGATTTTTCTGAGATCACACGGGCTCATCTCCGATCTGTCCGGTCCGGTCCCGCAGAACCCTTCCAATGCCCGATTGAGCGTCATCATTTGAGAGACCGCATCCTCTATTCTGTCAAGACTTTCCATGCTCGGTGCGCTTCTCGGATCACTTTTTTTCTTCAAGTCCGTGAGTCTTTCGGAAATAACCTGCAGAGGTTGACGGAGCGAGCCGCTTACTCCCGCAGCCATGGTCATGAGGCTCTCCGCTTTCTTGGATTCGAGAAGGTTTCTTTCTTCCTTTTTTCTTTCCTCGATGCTCTCCAGTCTGCCGACGAAGGCGCTTCGTCTGCCATAGCGGATCTTTGCAACCCGGAGATCGACATGAATAACAGCACCATCCTTGGCAACCAGGTGCGTCTCATATTGGTCGGGCGCCCATTTTCCTGAAAACCTGTTTTTGTGAATTTCAAGCACCGTCTCTCTGGAATCGGGATCGACAAAATCGACGAAGTAGCGGCCAATCACCTCATCCATCGGATATCCCAGCAGACTCAAAGCCATCGGGTTGATATCCACAATTTTTTCATCTTGCACCACCACAATGGCCACGGGGAGGTCATTGAGAAAGACCTCCTTCTCCTTCATCAGCCTCTGGAGGCCCTTCTGCTCCCTTCTGGCAGCAGCAAGTTTTTCCCTCATGGCCTCGTTCTCGGCCCTGAGCTTTTCAAGCCTCTCTTCCGTCGCCTGTCGTCTTCTGCTGGTCATTGTCACTGTCTCGTGTTGATGGGGGAGACTAGGGTGTGTGTCATTACCTCATTCAAGGAGTGCCAGGCCGACCCCGTGGGCGCAAATTGCACTGGACTTGAGAGCCATAGTTGTGTACCGTACCATACTTGAATCAGTCGTTACAACAGGGAAGGGACGGCCCAAATCCACCGCCTAATTCAGGGTTCTTTATAGGAATCAGT
>JAHECH010000536.1 GCA_024641835.1 Deltaproteobacteria bacterium | reverse complement strand
AAATACGCCACGATCGGCAGCATCGTAGCAGTGAAGGGAATGTTATCGATAAATGCAGAAGCAATCGCCGAAACCCATAAGATCATCACCACAGCAATCACCAGCGACCCCTTCGACATATCCGCCACCCAGTCCGCAATCACCTGGATCAGCCCCGTCTGTTCAGCCCCTGCTACCACTACAAAAAGCATCATAAAGAAAATCAGCGTCGGCCACTCGATCTCCTGCTCCAGCATCTCCACAATGTTCACCCGGCTCAGTACCAGCAAAGCCCCTGCACCCATCAGCGCCGCAATGCTCGGCTCCATGTGCAGTGCTCCATGAATGATAAAGAGGAAGACGGTGATGCCAAGAACCAGCAGGCTGATGTTCAGAAGCTTCCGATCCGTGATTTTAAACTCTTCACGCAACTTCCTTATCATCTCTTTGACATCCCCCACGTCAGCCTTCCCATAATCCTTCCTGAAATACCAGAGATAGTACAGAATGGATGCCGCGAGACCGATAAGGCAAATGATGCTTAGGTTGCGTACAAAATCTACGAAAGTCAGGTTCGCATAGGACCCGATCATGATATTGGGCGGATCTCCGATCAGCGTCGCCGTGCCCCCCACATTTGAAGCGAAGACCTCCGGCAGCATCAGGCTCAGGGGATTGACCTTCAACACCCTACAGATTTCAATCGTCACCGGCGTGATGAGGAGCATGGTTGTTACATTGTCCAAGAAGGCAGAGGTAAAAGCCGTGACAAACATCAGCACCGCCGCCAATACAAAAACATTACCCTTTGCGAACTCAAAGGACTTGAGCGCCAGCCACTGGAAAATCCCTGTCTTCTTCATGACACCGACAATAATCATCATCGCCATGAGGAGGAATATGACATTCATGTCTATGGCCCTCATGGCATCTTCAAATGACATGATGAAATAGTCCGGGTAAAAAGTGCCAGCCGTATAGGTAATCAGGAGCATCAGGGCAGCGCCGATCAGCGCCGCGAGAGTCCTATGTAAAAGCTCAAAAGCAATGAGCACGTAGACACCTAAAAGAACGATCGTTGCGATCCAGAATGCGGGAGTTATGGTGCGGGGAAGCACCGACTCAACATGAGCCACATAGTAAATATTGCCTTTCGCGTCCCTGTGGTCCTCTAGAATATGTTGCAGGGCAATACGCCCGGATGTTTTGAAGGATGGCTTGGAAAGCTCTACCTCCACCTTGGCGCCTGTCAGCTTTCCTTGGGGAAGGGTGAGATTGCATTGGAAGTTACCACCCTCATGCGTCACGACTTCATCAGGCAGGTGGACCTCTTTTCCGTCAATGAAGATGAGGATCTTCACCTCCTTGAGGCCCTTTCCCTGAGGATTGGTAATCTTCCCTGTCAAGGTGAGATAATCTGCTGGATCAGGAGCCCTTTTTTCCGCTGCCCAGCAGGGGCGAAGTAGGGAAGACAGAAAGACCAAACCGAAGACAAACAGCACCATTCTTTTCATATCTTTCACCTCATCCTTTGGCAGGCCCATAAGGTGTCAAAGCTTGCCACAAACGGGAATTCATAGATCAACCGATGAATTGTGTCAATACAAAAGAATGATGGAATCTATGGCAGCTTAGAAGAGAGTTGGAGCCATGTTTGTCCAAAAACGATTTTGTCATTTTGCCGGGGCGTGGCGACTATTCCGTGAGGTAGGGCCTCTGGAAGGAGAGCATTGATTCGTCGTAGACCTGGACACTATCATAGAGGTTTTCCATTCGGAGTTGTCCTCCCTTATCGTGGAGTCTGCCCTGGAGCCGTGTGAGGTAACCGTTTGCAAAGCTTTCCGTGCGGACCATGAGCAGGGGATCACCGGGAGAATAGGAGATGCGAAACCCTCCAGGGAATGCCTCATAAACACATCCGCTCGGATTCTCCACGATTTTGTTGAGACGTATTTCCACAAGAAAAAGCCTCTGGCTGTCGTAAAGGCGTGCATAGATCCGAGGCTCACTCGCACCAGGCGGAACCATATCGGCTAGAAACCAAAAGTCTTCCCGGAACTTCGGATCACCGAGGAGAAACCCTGGCGTAAGCATACGGTTGACAAGATAGTTGTGATGCGCGCTGATGAGGCTTTCATGAAATTTCAGCATAGAACGTCAGGCCGGTACGCCAGACCTCTTCTCCTTTTTCCCCTGCAACCTCTTTCTCAACTTCTCCAGCAGCAAGGTCAAAATCGCCTTCGCATCTCCCACGAGCCCCAGATCAGCCATCTTGAAAATGGGAGCATGAGGATCGCGGTTTATGGCCACGATGTTTTCCGCCCCCTGGATTCCCGTAGTGTACTGGAGCGCCCCTGACGTACCGATGCTGATCAGGAGCTTTGGCTTCACGCTCTTTCCGGTCTGCCCTAAAAGCCGCGTATTCTCAGCCCAGCCCGCTTTGATCACGGGCCGTGTCGCGCCCACGTCGCCCCCGAGAAGCTCAGCCACCTCGAAAAGCATCTGGAACTTCTCTCCCGAGCCCAATCCCCGGCCTCCGACCAGCACCACAGGCGCTTCTTCCAGTCTCCCCTTGTGGACTTGCTCCGGGCGGCTGTGAATGAGTTCAACCCTCTCATCAGGAACTATCGCTACCTCAGGATAGACGATTCGGCCCATGGCTCCGTGTTGATGAGGAATCTCAGAAAAGATACCCGGATGAACAGTGGCCATCTGAGGCCGGTGCTCCGGTGTCACCACGTCCGCCAACAACTCACCTCCAAAGGCTGGCGTTGTCTGGATCAGCAGGCCAGTTTGCTCATCGATCTCGAGAGAAACACAATCAGCGCTCAAACCCGTGCTCAAGCGCTTAGCCAAGCGGGGAAAGAATTCTCTTCCAAAAGCCGTTGCTCCCGCGAGAAATATCTCCGGCCTGAAGTGTTTCACCAGTTGATCCACAATCCGTGTATAAATCTCAACATGGTAATCCTTGAGCCTGGGGTGATCGACAACCATCACCACGTCCGCCCCATGGGCGACATATTCCATGGCATACTGGTGCACATGATCCCCTAGCAGAAGCACCATCACTTCGGTTTTCAGCTTTGTCGCCAGTTGCCTTCCCTTTGCAATGAGTTGCAAGGTGACACGGTTCTGGAAATAGTTCCTGTAGTCACCGAAGACCCAGACACCCTGGCAGGGCTTATGCGTCTCCTTCGTTTTCATCGAGAATGCTCAACGCCTCGAGCTTGCTGATAAGATGCTTCACCAATTCTTGTGGTGATCCACTCAACATCTCGCCTTTTCGCTTGGGAGGAGGTGGGTAAAGCTGCCACACCCTTGTTGCAGAGCCCACAAGACCCACCTCTTCCCCTTGAAGATCAAGATCTCCGAGTCCCCATCGGATGACTTCTCGGTCGGAAAAAGCATCCTCAAGGTCGCCGAAAGGAACATGGTGAGGCATGGCGAGATCTGGAGCCACGGTCAGGAGCGCAGGCATGCTCACCCGCAATGTGTTCAAGAAACCATCGCTCAGTTGCGTCACCATGAGGGCACCCATCTCCAGATGGATTTCATTTACTCCGCACACTTGTGGCAGGTTCAGTTCCTCTGCGACCTGAGGGCCGACATGCCCTGTATCACTATCTGTGGTTTGTTTCCCACACAGCACGAGGTCAGGGAAGGGATTCAGCCTCGATATGGCTCTTCCAAGGACCCGGGAGGTGGCAAGCGTATCCGCCCCTGCAAAAGCGCGATCCGTGAGCAAGATGGCCTCGTCCGCACCAAAGGCAAGGGCCTCCCGGAGAGCCTCCTCACTCTGCGGAGGCCCCATGGTCATGACGGTGATCCTGCCTCCGTCTCTTCGCCGCAACTCGAGAGCAGCCTCCAGAGCGATGCAATCCAGGGGGTTGATGATGCTCTCCACCCCTTCTCGAATCACCGTCATCCGTTCCCTGTCAATGCGAATGTTGGGAACATCAGGAACCTGTTTGATACATACGACAATGTTCATAACTAACGGTACACGGTACACGGCTCACGGTACAAGGCTCACGGTAC
>JAHECH010000535.1 GCA_024641835.1 Deltaproteobacteria bacterium | reverse complement strand
AACCAAAGCCCTTCATATCCAGGTTCGCGTTCATGGCGCTCTTGATCACCTGGACGCCCAAGGTGCCATGAAAATCTGCCTCCTCCTGAGCACGAGCCAGATCCTGAATGATCCCCCGAATGGCCTGGGCTTCTTTCTCTCCTTCCTCATCAGGGAGGAAGAAGGCTTCCAGCATCTCAAAAAGCACTTTCTGCCAATCCCTCAGCGTTCCCGGCCGAGATAGAGAACCTACGTGATGGAAGAGCTTCTCCAGGAATTCGGAAAAAGCGCCGAGCACTCGTGACTCCTCACCTTCCACATGATCATAAGGAAGAATCCCTTGAAACACTCTTTCATCTTGCCCGGGCAGGGCGTACCCTAGGAGAAGTCTCTCAAGCCCTGCTCTCCAAGTGTTTTGTGAAAAGGCAGGAAGACCCATCTCCACTTTGCTCTGAGCGTCGATCCCCCATCGGATGTTCGTTTCTCCCACCCAGGTGCGAATCAGGTCCATATCCTGTTCCACCAGGCCGAATCGACGCCGCACCGCATTCACTTCCAGGAGGTTGAGCACCTGAGAGACCCCGAAGCGGCTGCCATGCAGATCCAGCAACGACAGAAGGGCTTCTCCAATCCCGCTCTCCTTTTTGATGCTCCGGTCGGCAATGGTGAAAGGGATCTTGGTCGGTTCTTCTTCTGGGAGATCAAACACAGCATGGATATAGGGCGCATAAGTTTCAATATCGGGCATCATCACCAGAATGTCTTTGGGGAGGAGGCTGGGGTCTTTTCCAAACATCCAGAGTAGCTGATCTCTGAGAACTTCAACCTCTCTCATAGGGCTATGGCAGACATGGATCTGAATGGATTGATCGTCAGGATCCACATCTTTCTTTTCAACCCCTTTTTCCTGTCTGTCTATGAGGTTTAAGATATCGTGCTGGATGGTGGTGAGCATCGCGCTCTGCCCCGGGTCTTCGAAAGCAGCACGTTCCTCATACTCAAAGTCATAGATGTTTTCCAAGAAGTCCCTTCCGAGGGTTCCCATGGATGCGAGCAAGCTGTTCCCTTTTTCGAGATGAAGCTCCTCTCTGCCAGCCGTCCCTCTCTCCCCTTTGCGCGCCCTCTTTTCTATCTCTCCCGCCGAAACAATCGTTCCCCAGTACTCTTGACAGGGGTTCATGATAAACAGATTGACTTCGACCCATTTCGATATCGCGGAAAGAACCTCTATGTAGAAGGGAGGCAGGGCCGAGATTCCGAACACGCACACCCTTTCAGGGAGCCCCTTGATCTCCCCGCGAAGAGTTTTCACCGTTTCAAAAAAAGCCTTGGCAAGCGCAGCACGGTGATTGCTTCCAGCGTCTTTGAGGAGTTCTCTCCACAACATGGCTTGCCAGTGCGTTTCATGTCCTCCTTCCCAGCTCTCAATCATGTCTCTCCGGAAGAGAAGGTATTGGTCAAAAGTGTCCGCAATCCTTTCCGAGAGCTGGAAGAGCTTCAGCTCTTGAGGATAATCTCCAAGATAGGCTCTGAGCGCCTCGAAACCCGGTCCTTCAATGAGAAAGGGGAGACATTTCATGATCCGCCAGGTCATCACTTCCGGATCAAAAGGCGATTCTTCTGGAATGTCTCCCAGGACGTTCTGAAAGATTTCGTGTATGAGAGCATTCGGGAACGGAAATCGGCAGTTGGCGCAGATACCCTGCCGCTCTGCGAGCTGGAGGCATATCCAGCGTTCCATGCCCTTGCTCTGCACAACGATGACGTCCTTGTCCAGTGCGCACGGCAGAGGTCTCTTCAAGACCTCTGCCAGGGCATCAGCGAGGATCTCCAGTCGATTACTCGTATGAAGTCTGATCGGTCTCATCAGAACAATTTCAGTCGATCGTTTTGAAGCTGTTGCCAGAATCTCCCCTTCCTATATTCTTAGATTGGCCAGCACATGTAAACAATTTCTCGCTCTGGCCGGGAATATTATCAGCGTGATGTTCTTTTGGGTAGCCTTAAAACCTCTCAGCCCATGCCTTGCTTTGCCTTCCGGGTTCCAAATCCTCTGGTTAAAAATCGGCTCTTCAAATCCCTGTTTGACCATCCCTCATAAATTTGTTAACGTGAAATTAACGCTTCTGCAACGCGCACGCTCTTTCCTGATTTCTCGATCCACGTCCTCATCCTGTCCTGCATTTTATTCACCTCCTGGCCCCGGAGGCAGACAATGAAAGACAAGAAAAAGGCCAAAGGCCAGTCGATGGGAGCGATGTCAGGGCTCCAACAGCAACAGGGTGAAACCGCGAACCCGAAAGATGAAAGCAACCAAACTATAGAATCTCTCCCGGAAAGGGAAAATAGGTATCGTGAGCTTTTCGATGAATCCATCGATGCCATCTTCATGACGAGCAGGGATGGAACTTTCATCGATGTGAACCTTGCTACTCTGGAGATGTTCAGTTACACCAGAGAAGAGATGGTAGGCAAGCTCAATGCACGCGCCATCTATAGCCATCCTGAAGACCGCGAGAAGTTTCAGCAGGGAATAGAGGCCAAGGGGTCCGTGCGTAACTATCCGATCAAACTTCTCAAAAAAAACGGCACGGAAATGGACTGCCTCCTCACATCGACGGTAAAACGTTCGCAGGTTGGAGAAATCACCGGTTACCAGGGGATCATCAGAGATGTGACCGAATTCAAGAGGGCTGAAAAGGCTCTCAAAGAGAGTGAAGCCCGTTACCGCGCCATTGTGCAGGACCAAACCGAGTTGATCTGCCGTTTCCTGCCTGACGGAACGATCACTTTCGTCAACGAAGCCTATTGCAGGTATTTTCAAAAAAACAAAGAGGAATTGATCGGTCAAACTTTCATGCCCTTAATCCCCGCGGAGGACCGTGATAAAGTGAGGAGCCTTCTTAGCTCCTTGAGCCCCGAAAACCCTGTGGCGACCCAAGAGCACCGGGTCATTGCGGCTAACGGGGATATTCGGTGGCACCTATGGACCAACCGGATGGTGCTCGACCCCCAGGGACGCCTCATCGAATTTCAGGCCGTGGGAAGAGACATTACCAGGAGAAAAACGATGGAGGAAGCTCTGGAAGAGAGCGCCGAAAAGATAAAGCTTTTCGCTTACTCCATTTCCCATGATCTCAAAAGTCCTGCCATAGGCATCTATGGATTGACGAGACGCCTTTACAAGCACTGCTGGGACCTTCTTGACGAAAAAGGCAGGAACTACTGCGATCACATCCTGAAGGCGGCTGAACAGATCGCTTCCCTCGCAGAAAAGATCAACCTTTACATCTCAGCCAAGGAAAGCCCACTCAACATCGAACCCATCCGATTGAAAGAGATCCTCGCCATGGTGAGAGAAGAGTTCTCTTCCCGGCTGGGGGTTCAACGGATCACATGGATTGAACCAGAGGGATTGCCGGAAATTCGAGCAGACAGGCTCTCTCTTCTGAGAGTTTTCAGGAATCTCGTGGACAATGCCCTCAAATACGGAGGGGATGAGCTGAGTGAGATTCGGGTCGGATACAAAGATTCCCCGGACTTTCATACCCTATCTGTAAGTGACGACGGGGTCGCTATCCCTCAAGAGGATTCGGAGAAAATTTTCCAGCTCTTCCATCGCCAAAAGACAGAGAGGGGCATTGAAGGATCAGGATTGGGGCTGGCCATCGTGAAAGAGATTTCGGAACAGCACGGTGGCAAGGTCTGGGTAGAATCCGGCCGCCGAAAGGGCAACATCTTTTATATCACCCTCTCAAGGCATCTATGATTTCTCCCACCTTTTGCCGCCCGGTTCCGCTTCGCCGAGTATCGCCTCTCCCAGTGTGGTCTCCCAGAACTTGCTTTACAAATAACACTGCGACCCCACCCCTGTCATACATAAGCACTTACTTAAAGCTGCCGGCGCAAGGATTAAAGGCCGACGATGCCTTTTCTGGAGTGACTGGCGGGAGGGCGCTGTCTTTTCACGGTTTATCTATGGGGGAAACCCCTGGCCCCGAGCGAAGTCGAGGGGAACAGTGGGAGGGGGCAGAACTCCCCCGTAGATAAGCCGTTGAAA
>JAHECH010000534.1 GCA_024641835.1 Deltaproteobacteria bacterium | reverse complement strand
GGTGCTGGCCAGTGGGGCAGCGCCCTGTCCATGGCCTGCGCCTTCTTCGGTATCGAATGCAAGGTCTACATGGTCAAGATCAGTTACAATCAGAAGCCTTATCGCCGGATGATGATGGAGACCTGGGGGGCGAATTGCGTGGCCAGCCCGAGCACGGAGACAAAAGCGGGACAGAAGATCCTGGCCGAAAATCCCGATTCACCGGGGAGCCTCGGGATTGCCATCAGCGAAGCGATCGAATCGGCTGTGACGGGCAAGGACTCGAAGTATTCCCTGGGCAGCGTCTTGAATCATGTCCTGCTCCATCAGACCATCAACGGTCTTGAATGCCAGAAGCAGATGGCCATTGCCGGAGATTACCCGGATGTGATCATTGGATGCGCAGGGGGCGGCAGCAATTTTGCCGGTTGCGCCCTCCCCTTTGTAAGAGACAAAATCAATGGGAAGAAAATCGACGTCATCGCTGTGGAGCCCGCCTCCTGTCCCACCATGACGAGAGGCCCCTTTGCTTATGACTTCGGGGATACCATTCAGATGACGCCCCTTCTGCCCATGCATACCCTTGGGCACAGCTTTATCCCTGCGCCCATCCATGCAGGAGGGTTGAGGTATCACGGCATGGCGCCCATTATCAGCCAGTTAATCATTGACGGCCTGATCAGGGCTGAAGCCCTTGGCCAGCTCGAAACTTTCCAGGCAGGCATCACCTTTGCCAGGACTGAAGGCTTTATCAGCGCTCCTGAGACAAACCATGCGGTGGCGATAACGATTCGTGAAGCCATCAAAGCCAGGGAAGAGGGCAAGAAGAAAGTGATCCTCATGAACTGGAGCGGTCACGGTCTCGTGGATATGGCTGCTTATGAAGCATACCTGAGGGGCAAGCTGACGGATCATGCCCTGCCTGAAGAAGAGATCCACAGGGCTTTGAGAGACATCGACAAGCTGCCCAAACCAAGGCAATACAGACCGGGGAGCGTTTAACGCGTTGCCTTTTTTCAAGCTGCGCCGGAGTTCCGATCATCATCGGCCTCCGGCGCTGTTTCTCCAAAGCCATCGGAACCGATTTTCGCCGGTCTCACTCTAAACCTTTTTCAGGAAAACAATGATGAAAAGAGATAGCACACCCCCAGGGGAAGATGATCTGGTTCGGTGTCCCAGGCTCGGCCACCACATCACTTTCTCATATTGCAGGGCAGAGAACAGGGGCCTCCCATGTTTCAAAATCATCGATTGCTGGTATGAGCACTTTATGGTAGAGGATTTCCTGAGGTCTGAGTTGAAACCTGAAGAATGGGAAAAGGTCTTCAACAGGCCGATGAAACCCAAGATCCTTTCTCTCTTAGAGCTGATCGAGGAGGCAAAGAAAAGAACCAGAGAGGAAACAGAATGAGAGAAGAAATCCTTCTGGGCAACGGAGCCATAGCCCTGGGACTGCTGGAGGCAGGTTGCCAGGTGGTGACATCCTATCCGGGCACGCCCAGCTCAGAAATCCTGCCGGAGGTCATTCGGCTGGTCAAATCGGAAAATCTCAATACATACGCAGAGTGGTCCACCAATGAAAAGGTGGCCCTGGACAATGCCTTTGCCGCTTCCCTTACGGGCAAGAGAGCTGCATGCTGCATGAAGCAGGTGGGGCTCAATGTGGCCGCGGACAGCCTCATGAGCGCAGCCTACCTGGGAACCATCGGAGGTTTGGTGATCATCTCGTGTGACGACCCCGGGCCCCACTCCTCGCAGACAGAACAGGATACCCGTTTCATGGCTCGCCTCGCCAAGGTTCCTGTGTTGGATCCTTCGAATCCCGAAGAGGCAAGAAAAATGGCCGGACTTGCCATGGACCTATCCGCGGAGTTCCGAATCCCTGTGATCCTGCGGCCCGCCATCCGGGTTTGCCATGCCCGTCAAAACATCGCCTATGATTCCCTCAAAAGCAATGAGAGGAAAGGCTCTTTTGAAAAGGACCCCATGAGATGGGCGGCTACACCCCGCTATCGTCTCATCCTGCATCGCGAGTTGAACGAGAAGTTGGAAGAGATCGGAAAACGCTTCGATTCCCTCTCCCAGTACAATTTCCATAATCTGGAACAGGGAAAGAAATACCCCCTCGGAATCGTGTCAGGAGGAGTGCCCTACGCTGTTGTACGGGATATCCTCTCTGAGGAGAGCCGCACAAATATACCTGTGCTAAAGCTTGGGACCCCCTATCCCTTTCCAGAACTTCTTGCCGGGGAGTTCATGGCCGGTTGCGATAAGGTGCTGGTCATCGAGGAAACAGATACCCTCATCGAATACCTTTTGAGAGACAAGAGTAAGGTTCTGGGCCGACTCACCGGCCACGTGCCGCCTGAAGGGGAACTTATACCCCAGGCTGTGTATCAGGTTCTCCAGAGGACGCTCAAGGAGCTAAGCCTTCCTCCCCTCAAGGAAGAGGAGGATCTTGAGGCAGCGGAGCTGGTCAACACGTTACAACTGCCTATCCGCAAGCCTACCCTCTGTCCCGGCTGCCCTCACAGGGCCGCCTTCTTTGCCATCAGAAAGAGCCGGCCAAAGGCGATTTTCACTTCAGATATCGGATGCTACACCCTCGGCCTGAATCTGGGGGTGGTGGATACGTGCCTCGATATGGGCGCGGCCATCACCATGGCCTCGGGTTTCTACCACGCTTTTGCTCAGGATGGGGTGGACCAGCCTATCGTAGCCACCATCGGCGACTCCACCTTTTTCCATTCAGGCACAGCAGGCCTCCTCAATGCCGTTTACAACGGCGCTCGGTTCATTTTGGTCATCCTCGACAACCTGACCACGGCCATGACAGGGATGCAGCCAACGCCTTCCCTTGGGATAAGGGCGGACGGAAGCGAGGGAAAAGCGATTTCGCTGGAGAGGACCGTGGCAGGATGTGGTGTTGACTACATCGAGGTGGTCGACCCATATGATATCCCGAAGATGACAGAAATCATGAAAAAGGCCACGGAATACGTAAAGGAGCCTCAAGGAGGGATTGCCGTTATCATTGCCCGCCATCCTTGCATCATCGCGTACAAGGAGGAGGCGATTCCTGAAAAGAAAAGTGTCGTCGTCACCGACGAGTGTACGGAATGTAACTTCTGCATCGACCGCTTCGAGTGTCCTGCCATCTACTATGACCAGGAGCTTGGCCGTACCAACATCAACCAGCAGCTATGTACGAACTGCGGCGTTTGCCTTCAGATCTGCCCCAAAGGGGCTATCGTGGAGGTTCCTGCAACGTGACAGATACCATCAACATGGTGGTCTGCGGGCTGGGCGGCCAGGGCATCCTGTTCATGAGCAGTATACTCGCCCAGACCGGTCTGGACAGGGGATTAAATGTCATGGGTGCAGAGACACACGGCATGGCTCAGCGCGGCGCGTCTGTGGTCTCCCATTTGAGGTTTGGCAACGTAGAGGGCTCTTTGGTGAGAACGGGTACAGCGCACTATCTCCTCGCCCTCGAGGAAAATGAAGCTTACCGGAATCTTCCTTTCCTCTCCAGGGGAGGAAAGATGTACGTCAATGCGAACGCTGATCATTTTCCCCGGGAAGAGATAAGGGGATTCTTGGCTAAAAAGGAAATTTTCTATCGCTCCTTTCCCGCCGGGTCAGTCGCTCAGGAGCTAGGTGCTGCCCTATCTTCCAATCTCGCGCTGCTCGGTTATTTTTCCGCTTTTGACAATACCCCTTTTGGCCAGGAGGAGTTGAGGGGCGTCATCGAAAAAATCAGTCCTGAACGATTCAGGCAAACAAACCTCGAGATCTTTGATGCTGGTCATGAAAGGGCCATGATGGAGAAGGGGGCGTGAGCAAAATCGCCGGCCTCCTGTTGGCGGCAGGCACCTCCAGCCGAATGGGGACGCCAAAACAGCTCCTGCAGGCAGGCGGCCAGAGCCTTCTTCGCCGGACCCTCGAGCAAGCCCTCCAGTCAGACCTTGACCTCGTTGCCCTCGTCTTAGGCTTCAGGGCGCAGGAGATCAGGGAAAACCTGGCAGCAGACCTAAAACACGCCAAGCTCCGGATCGTCG
>JAHECH010000533.1 GCA_024641835.1 Deltaproteobacteria bacterium | reverse complement strand
ATCCGCTCTGCAGACGGCAGTTTCATAGCCCCTCTGGGGCTAAAGCTGGGTGAGATCAAGGTGATAGAGGTCGAAGAAAACCAAGCCGTGGCCACCCCTTTGGCCAGTTCCCCATTCACAGCTGGACAGGTGATCAGGCCAAAAACCTAGCCCAGGATTTCCTTCGCATGGGCTATCGCCTTTTGCGTGATCGTCTTTCCTCCGAGGAGACGGGCGATTTCCTTCACCCGTTCTTCCCGGTTCAATTCCGAGATTGCAGTACCCGTTCGTCCATCGACGACCCGCTTCCGCACTAGAAAATGGGTTGCCCCCTTGCTCGCAATCTGTGGAAGATGGGTGATGCAAATGATCTGGTGGAAGTCCGCGAGAGCACTGAGCTTCTCCCCAACCACCTCAGCAGTGGCTCCCCCAATCCCTGAATCCACTTCATCAAATATGATGGTCTCCACGGATGAGGTTCTAGCCAGAATCGTCTTCATGGCAAGCATGATTCTGGAGAGCTCCCCGCCCGAAGCGATTTTTGAAAGAGGCTTCAGATCTTCTCCGATATTGGGTGAAAGTATGAATTCAACCTGGCCACAACCGTCTGCCCTCATCTTTCTACCCACCTCTTGATCAACAACATGGGAACTGGCATCCTGATGGAATTCCACCTCAAACCTTGTCCCTCCCATATCCAAGAGCTTGAGTTCACTTTTGACCGCTTCTTCAAAGTTCCGGGCCGCTTCTTTCCTTTTCCTGGATAACAGGGAGGCTTTGGAAACGATTTCCGCTTCCAACTCCTTTATCTCTCCGTTCAGTCGCTCCACTTCTTCTTTATTCTGGTCCAGGCTCTCCATCTTTTGTAAGAGTTGGTTTCTGAATTTCTTGATCTCTTCAAGAGAGGACCCATACTTTCTTTTGAGCTTCAGGATGACCTGGAGGCGTTCTTCCACCGCCTCGAGGCGATGAGGATCCATGAGGATGCTTTCCAAGCGGCTGCGTAGATCGAGAGCCGCCTCTTCGACCTGTGCTTTCGCAGAAGAGAGAATATCCATCGCGTTTTTGAGCTCAGGGTCCATTTCTATGCTCTTGGCGATTCTCTTAACGCATCCTGATAGCTCAGAGAGTACCGCCCCTTCCTTTTCGTAAAGGGTCTGGTAGGCTCCCTCCACAAGGCCCCTGAGCTGTTCCGCATGCTGCAGCCGGTTTTTCTCCCTTTCGAGGAGCTTGTCTTCATCCTCCTTGATATCTGCTTTGTCGATCTCGTCCCGCTGGAATCTCTCAAGCTCCTGCCTTTCCTCCATCTCCCGGATTCTCCTCTGGAGGGATGATGTCTTTTCCAGGACGGATTGATACCTACTGAACAGGGTGTTCAGCCTGAGGCGCTCCTCTGTCAGGCCTCCGAAGTCATCAAGGAGATAAAGATGGTTTTCAGGCTTTAGGAGAAGCTGATGTTCGTGCTGCCCTGAAATGCTGATAAGAAGAGTCCCGATTTTCGAGAGCATCTGGAGGGCGGCCATCGATCCATTGATCAAAATCCTGTTCCTTCCCTCCCGGGAGATCTGCCGCTTGATCAGGAGCTCTCCATCAAAGGGGAGTCCCATCTCGCCAAGCACTGTGCTCATTAAATGGTTGGCAGGCAAGCTGAAAAGGGCTTCCACCCGAGCCTCGTCTGATCCGGTGCGGATGAGATCCGTATGGGCCCTGCCCCCTAGTATCAAATTGACAGCGCTGATGATGATGGACTTGCCCGCACCTGTCTCACCGGAAAGGATGTTAAGACCGGGTTTGAATTGAATGTCCAGGTGGCTGATGATGGCAAAGTTGGAAATGGTGAGTTGGGCAAGCATTTTTTCTCAGTGACAAGTCACGAGTAACAAGTGACGAGTTCTCATTATCTTTATCATGCCTTTACAAACTTGTCACTCGTGACTCGTCACTCTTTACTTCCCTGACATGGAGGGCAAGGCTGTTCGTGAGATCCCGACTGGCGGGGAGGTGGGTCTTTTTTCAGCAGCCTGCTAGAGTTGTTCCCAGGTCACTCTCAGCACTTCCTGATAGGTGGTTCTTCCTTCCAGGAGCTTTCTGACGGCATTCTCCCGGAGGGTCACCATTCCTTCTTTCCGAGCCATGTCGCGGATCGCTTCCGCATCACATTCGGGTTTGATGAGTTTTCTGATGGCTTCTGTCACAGGAAGAACCTCATAGACGCTGGTCCGGCCGAGGTGGCCTGTGCCCCGGCACTTGAGGCATCCCTTGCCCCTGAAGAGCTCGATCTTTCCTTCCTTGCCAAGGTCAAGGCCCATGGAGGTGAGCTCAGCGCTGTCCATTTCAAAGGATTCTTTGCAATACGGGCAAATCTTCCTTACAAGCCTCTGGGCAAGGATGCCAGCCAGAGTCGCCTGGATCAAAAAGGAAGGAATCCCAAGATCCAGAAGCCGAGTGATGGAAGAGGGGGCATCGTTGGTATGAAGCGTTGAAAGGACCAGATGGCCGGTGAGGGCGGCCTGAATGGCATTTTCCGCGGTCTCCACATCTCTCATCTCACCGATCATGATGATGTCCGGATCCTGTCGAAGGATGTTTCTAAGGATGGAGGCAAAGGTGATCCCGATGAGGGGCTGCACGCCGATTTGGTTGAAGTCCTCATGGATCATCTCGATGGGATCCTCTACAGTGGTGATGTTGATGTCCGGGGTTGAAAGGTAGCGGAGTGTGGAGTAGAGGGTTGTAGATTTCCCGCTTCCTGTAGGGCCACAGACGAGGACGATGCCATGGGGCATGTTGATGAACTGCTGGAAGCGGATGAGATCCATGGAGGTGAAACCCAGGTTCTCCAGGGCCTGAAACAGGATGTCCGGGTCCATGATCCTCATGACCAGTTTCTCTCCAAAGGCGACCGGCACTGCAGAGACGCGGATTTCCGCCTCCACACCCCCTTTCTCCATCTTGATGCGGCCGTCCTGGGGTCTCCGTTTTTCCGCCATGTCCAATCTGCCAAGGTTCTTGATCCGGCTCACCACAGCGGAGTGGACATTCTTCGGTATTTGGTAGACCGTGTGCAAAGTGCCGTCGATACGAAGCCTTACGATGCTCTTGTCCCTCTTAGGCTCGATATGTACATCGCTTGCCCTCTGATCAAAAGCATAGCTGAAGAGGTGATCCACCGCATTCACGATGTGCTGGTCATTGGAGGGCACTTCCTCAGCAGACCTCAGCCGCACATACTGCTCCAGGTTGCCCAGGTCAACCACAGGCTTTGCAAACTGAGTCTCTGCAGCAGCGATGGAACGCTTGAAGCCAAAGAACTCATTGATAAGCTTGATGATGTCGGTTTTTGGGCTGACTACGGTCTTGACTTTAAGCTGGCTCACCTGGGCAATGTCATTGAGGATTTCCGCATTGAAGGGATCCGGCGTGGCCACGGTGAGCCAACCATCGCTGATTTCTATGGGGAGCACCAGGTGCTTCCTGGCAAAGGTGTGAGGAATGGTCGTGGTGACCAGGTTCAGGTCCAGCTTAAGAGGGTCGATCTTCCTGTAAGGAAGCTTCCATGATTTGGCCAGAGACTGATAGATCGTCTCTTCGTCCAGCACCTTGGACGCATCATCGGCCCTTTCCACCTGGAGCGAGTGGATCACGTCGATGATGGTGACGGGATTCCTGATCCTGGACTTTGAACCTGAAGAGGACTGCTTCATCGCCCGGAGCTGTTCGAGCTTGTTAAGAAGCCTGTCCTTCTTGGCCATGATCTCTTTCTTCTGAGCCTCTGAGATGAGACCATACTTCAAGAGGACCTTGCAGACATTCTGCGGGGAAAACCTGTCAACCTCTCCATATGCCGGATAAGCTGCTGGCAACTCGCTCTCCTGACGATGCATTTACAGAATTTCAGCTCTTAAATTTTCCTCCCCGTAGAGGGGCATAAGCGCTAACTTAACCGGCCGATGATGCCTTTTCTTACGTTCCAAGTCTCCCGGGCTGGTCTTTTCAACGGCTTATCTACGGGGGAGTTCTGCCCCCTCCCGCTGTTCCCCTCGCCTTCGCTCGGGGCCAGGGGTTTCCCCC
>JAHECH010000532.1 GCA_024641835.1 Deltaproteobacteria bacterium | reverse complement strand
TTAGACCTGTCTTGTCAATTCCCCTTTTTGTCCTTTTATTGACTTTAAGGGATCGCTTTGCTATTTACCTTTCATTATCTATGACTATCCGGAACATCACATCCGGACGGGCTGTTGCCTCGATCCGATCAACTTGCGACGTAATGTTTGAACGGGCTCTTCGAACGGTGGGATCACTCTTCACCCAGCCTGACTTTTACTCATAAGCTGGTTTACTAGACACAGGGAGTACGGATTGGGGGTCGTGGGGGTCTCTTTCAAAATGAGGAAACGAAGAGAGACCCCCGCGGCCCCTCAGGCGTTTCTAGTGCCCCTGTGTCCAATGAAAAATGTGGCCACAGTCAGACCCCATCGGAGTGGAGTGATTCCGGCAACAGGTCCCGGTTATCCAACCCGGAAAAGAGGAGGCTGTTCATGAGCGATGGTTCCGTGAAAAACATGAAAGAGGCGTTTGCAGGTGAGTCTCAAGCCAATCGTCGCTACCTTGCCTTTGCTAAGAAGGCTGAGGAAGATGGATTCCCCAATGTGGCCAGGCTGTTCCGCGCTGTGGCTGAATCAGAAACGATCCATGCCATGAACCATCTGAAGGCGATGAAGAGCATCAAATCCACTGCAGAGAACTTGGAAACTAGCCTCAAGGGAGAAACGGATGAGTTTACAGCGATGTATCCCATGTTCATCGACCAAGCCAAAAGGGACGCGAACAACGATGCTTTGAGGACCTTTTTTTGGGCCAATGAAGCAGAGAAAACCCATGGTGAGTTCTATGAGCGCGCCCTTGAGTCGGTGAAAAAAGGCAAGGATCTGGGGATCAAAGACCTCTACATTTGCTCGGTTTGTGGGTATACCGTTGAGGGTGAGCCGCCCGCAAAGTGCCCCAACTGTGGAGAGGGCAAAGAGAAGTTCGTCCTTATGGAATAGGCTGTGACCGGTGCAGAGGAAAGCTTGCCCCGTAATCGAGACAGGGGTAAGAGTTTGGGGGTGAAGCGCGATGAATAACGAACCATCAGGTGAATGCATCCTTATCGAAAGGGTCAAAGAAAGAGACAAGGTAGGAGTTTGGGGGTTCGGCAATGTCTCCAGAGATGTGGTCCTTACCCTCGTTGAGCAGAGTCTGGGAAAAGAGATCATTTTCTACGGAAGGCCCCAGGAAAAACATCCCAACCGGGCGGGCGCCTGGATTGAAGACCTCAAGGCGAATGCCGTCCGCTGCCCGCGAATCATGGGTACGAATAAAGTCGAGGACATGGCAGGGCTGGACGTGATCTTTATCGGTGTTGGCGTCCCCCGAAAAGAGGGCCAGAGCCGGAGAGACCTGCTGGCCGTCAACACTCAGGTTATCGCAGAAACTTCGCTGCAAATCCGTAATCTTTACGGAGGCTGCAATCCCAAAGACCTCCCCGTTCTGATCTTCATGGGAAATCCGGTCACTACGATGACGTGGGCAGGGTACAAGGCGAGCCGATTTCCTAAAGAGCTGATCATGGGCCAGGCGGGTAACCTGGATGCGAGAAGGATCTGCCATGCCATTGCCCGAGTCTTGGGGCTTTCCGGGAATGACATGAGGGGAATTGTCTTTGGAGAGCACGGCGACTCCATGGTCGTAAGCACCCGTTATTTCTCCATCGGCGGAATCCCTCTGGACGATATCGTCCGTGTCCGGGGAATAGACCCGCAGAAAATTAGAGACGTAATCGCCGAGGCAAAAAAAGGAGGCACCCACTTTGTGAACGAAGTTGGGCAGAGCGCTTCTGCCGGCCCTGCAAGAGCTGCCTGTGACATGATGAGATGTATCATTACTGGACAGACAGAGATTCAGCCAGCGATCGCCATCATCGAGAAAGAATATGGCCTGCTGAAAAAAGACGATGGCCTCGATTCCATGAGCTTTGGCGTGCCGGCCAAAATCGGTCCCTACGGCGTTGAGAAGATATTTGAGGTGCCCGTGGATGATTGCAAAGAAGACATGCATCGGTCCGCTTCCATTATCAAAGAAGACATCAGGGGAGCAGCAAAGATCCTGAAAGAAAGGTATGGGATCATTTAGTCCACCCCAGGGTTCTCCCAAAAGGATCATGACCACTGACCTTGCCCATCTCGAATCCGCCTTGACCAAATATGTCCGGCCAGGCACATTTCCTGCGGCTCTCTGGAAATCAGGCGGCAGGCTCGCCTCCAGCTTCGGCGGCCGGATTGATTGTTCCGAGGAAATCATTGTACCCATGCGATCAGGAAAGTGTGAAGTCATTCTCCCCTGTTACGGGGACCGCATCTATGCTCAAACCCAGGATCACGAAATGGCTTTTGCCATTCCCTTTAGCCGCATCCTGGAAATCGTTGAGGGTCTCGAAGGGACTCACAAAGGAGGTGTCCGGTATCCTATTCCGTCTTTCCTCCGTTACACCGGTGAATTCCCACCCCAATATGCAAAAGTGGCTGATTGAGCTTCATCCAATCCCCTAGCTTGATCTCACCCGACTCTGAATTTCAGGAGCGCGCCACCTGCCGCCTGTCCGCTGCAGCGCCGGGGTCGACGGCGTCGCTGGCAGACGCATCCATGATGTGAAATGCAACGGCGTTCTTGCCTTCCCTCTTGACTTTGTACATAACACCGTCAGCAGCCTTGAGAGCTTCATCCGCACTGACCGGTGGCTTTGAGAATGTGACCGAGCCGATGCTGCAAGTCACCGGAGAATTTCCGGAGTGCATTTTCTCCCGCAGGCTCTGTTCCAATTTCGATATCACGCTTTGGGCGCCGGCCAGATCCGTGTTCGGGAGCAGAAGAGCAAATTCATCGCCCCCGACCCGTGCTACCGCATCCGTACGGCGTGTGGTGTCCAGCAAGGTCTTCGCGACAATTTTAAGGACCCTGTCTCCTGCGCCATGGCCTTGGAGGTCATTGATGCGCTTGAAATTGTCCAAATCGACATACGCCAGCGTCACCGGCTTCCCGTCGCGTCCGCAGAGGGCAAGGCTGAACTGTAACCTCTCAGCGAAGGCGCGGGAGTTCAAAGCTCCGGTCAGACTGTCTGTCCTTGCGAGGAATTGCTCGCCCTTGAGGTGCTCGCGGAGCGCGGCAAGCAGGGTCACACTAATCAGGAAAAAGGCAAGGCGCACCAAACCATTCCAGACCACTATCGCTTGATAGGTGTACAAATGGCCGGCGCTCAAATCCACCACTACCCAGACAATGCTCGATAGCACCGAAACGAAGACTCCAGAGCGCCTGCTGCCGTACCATGTGGCCAGAGCGACGGGTCCAAGGTAGAACACCGAGAAAGATAGTTCATAGCCCGTCACGTAGTCTATGAGACCGACTAGAACAACGCCGGCTATTGCCAGGGCAATGATCCTCGCCTGCGAAAGCTTTATAAGGACCATATTGATTGAAGCGCGCATACGCCATCCTATTCCAAGGTGATCCAATAAGAAACTCTTCGGCTTACTTCTTCTCCTTTTTCGGAAGAAGGTGGGTGACGCTGCCGAGGAAGATTTCGGCAACCTCCCCTACGGTTTCCGACAAGGTGGGATGGGGGTGAATGCTCAACCCGACATCCTCTGCGAGGGCGCCCATTTCCACGGCGAGGACCCCTTCAGAAATGAGCCCTTCCGCGTGGCGGCCCACCACCCCGAACCCGAGCACCCGCTGCGTTCCTGAGTCGACGATCATTTTTGTCATGCCCTCACCGGCACCCATGGTTGTGGCACGGCTTGAAAACTTCCAGGGGTATCGCTCAACTCTCACAGATTGGCTCTTTGCCTTGGCCTCTTCCTCGGTCAGCCCGCACCAGGCCACTTGAGGATCGGTGTAGACTACTGCCGGTATTGCCCGCACATCAAAAGCAGATCGCTCACCCGCAATCACCTCAGCTGCCACCTTGCCCTCGCGAAAGGCTTTGTGGGCCAAGAGCTGACCCCCGGCCACATCACCCACGGTAAAGATCTTTTCATCAGAAGTACGCTGCTGCTCGTCCACGATCACGAATCCTCTTTCATTGAGCCTCACGTGGGTCTTATCAAGACCGATTCCCTCTGTATTGGGCATACGGCCCGTGGC
>JAHECH010000531.1 GCA_024641835.1 Deltaproteobacteria bacterium | reverse complement strand
GGATGGACCGGAAGGGGAAAAAGGGAGGATGGCAACTATGCGGGATTGCCCGGAATGGTTTTTGCCAGGGTGCTCAGAGATGAAAAAGGCAACCTTAACGTGCCCTTTTGGCGGGCATCAGGGATTGCCTCGGACAACCGTATCAGGCCTAAGACTACAGTAAGCCTGAAATTTGAGTTTGCCCTGAATGACCCGCATGATGAACCTACAGCGGAAGCCGAACTCATCTATAGGCCTGTGATCAGGCCATGGGCAGAGGAGAAAAACTGGCCTGTCAAGGACATCCTGATAACCACTAAAGTCTGGTAACTCTAAGGAGGAAAACGCTTGCGAAAGATTCTCACGATCACATTCTTGGTGGCACCTGCTCTGCTTCTGTATCTCCCGGCCGAGGTTTTTGCCGGGAGCATAACGGGCACGGTCAATGTGAGGGGTCTGCGGTCTCCAGCCGATGTCCTGGTCTACATCTCGAAGGCTCCGGCGGTCCCTGTTGATCTATCAGGGGCTAAGTTCATCATGGATCAGCGCGACCTCGCCTTCATACCTCATGTATTGGCTGTTCCGGTCGGCACGACTGTGCAGTTTCCGAACAATGACAAGGTCGCGCACAATGTCTTTTCCCTGTCAAGGACGAAGACCTTCAATTTGGGAAGCTATGGGCCGGGGGGAAGTAAGACCATGCTCTTCGATAAACCGGGTGTCGTAGAACTCCGATGCGACGTTCACGCGGAGATGTCAGCCTACATTCTGGACATGGAAAATCCTTATTGGGCCGTGACGGACGATAAGGGTCATTTCAAGATTCCAGACCAAGAATACCTGGCGCAACATGGCATCAAGGGAATAAAAGATCTTCCTCCGGGCAGGTATGTGGTGAAAACTTGGAACGAAAAGCTGAAGACCCAGGAGGCGACGGTTGAGGTTCCAAAGGATGGGGAGGTGACCCTTCAGCTCGATCTTACCCGGGGTGCCCCGAGCGCCTTGTATAAATGAGTCTTCGTCGGGCCCTTCCTCACCGGTACCCGAGCCAAATGAGTCCTTGCTAACCCAAAAACGAAAAATCCTCATGATTACTTTAGGCCTGGCACTGGCAGTGGCCATTCCATTGCTCATTCGCCTCATGCCCATGGAGACCCGAACCCATACGATCGTTCTTGAAGCAAAAAGGTACGGTTACTCACCATCAAGGATCGTGGTGAACAGGGGAGACAAGATCATCTTGAAGCCAACCTCCCTGGACGTGACCCACGGGTTTCTTTTGGATGGATACCCCGTAGAGTTCATCATCAAACAGAAGGGAATCAACTTCCTGAAGTACACCTGGGAGGATGAACAGGGAAGGAAGCATACGGACTGGGACAAGGTTTCAGAGGTCGAATTTGTGGCGGACAAAGCCGGTAAGTTTACCTTCCGGTGCACCCAGACCTGCGGGAGCCTTCACCCTTTTATGACCGGGGAACTGATCGTAGGGCCGAATACCTTTTATCACCTCTTCATCTCCTTATCCCTTTGGATAACCTTCAGCCTCTTGTTGTTGTTTTCTGGCGAATCGATTCTCTGGTTCCGCGGTTTCAGGAGGATCAACATCCTGGCTCGTCTCCCCTGGTTGAAAGCCCTCGTTAAGCTGCGCAGTTTTCAGTTTCTGGTGCTGTTCCCCAGTCTCATCGTATTTTACCTTTTCTTGCTCAGCGGCCTCTGGGGTAGTCCCGTGGGCAATCGGAACATCGCCATCATCTTCGTCTGGATTGCCTGGTGGTTTGTCCTCAAAGCTATTCTTGTCCCCCTGGGGGGAAGGGTGTGGTGCATGATTTGCCCCCTTCCAGCGCCGGCGGAATGGTTGAGCAGGAGAACCATTACCGCTGTCAGGTATATCCAGAAGCCTTTCAGGGGACTGCATCATCGATTCACCGGCCTTCAGAAGGACTGGCCGAAGTCTTTGAATAATATGTGGCTCCAGAATTTCCTTTTTCTGGTTCTGATTTCTTTCGGCATCATTCTGATCACGCGGCCCATTGCCACTGCCTTTCTGTTCCTTATGATTCTGCTGACAAGCCTCTCTCTCGCCCTCATCTTCCGCCGCAGGGTATTCTGTCTCTATTTGTGCCCTGTGGGCGGCTTCCTCGGAACGTATTCCATGGCAGGCATGACCGAGATTCGCGTCATAGACCCTGAAGTCTGTAAGAAGCATAAAGAAAAAGAATGTTACACGGGTGGACGAGGCGGCTGGGCCTGTCCCTGGAATCAGTATCCCGGAAAAATGACGCGCAACAACTACTGCGGATTATGCACGGAATGCATCAAGAGCTGCCCTAAAGACAACGTGAGCCTCTTCGTAAGGCCGTTTGGATCCGACCGGATTCTCAAAGGCTATGACGAGATGTTCAACGTGATCATCATGCTGGTTGTAGCCATAGCATTCAGCATCACCATGCTGGGTCCTTGGGGTCCGATCAAAACGGCGGCCAATGTGACCGAAAGCAGGCAGGTCATGCCTTTTCTTATATACCTGGCGAGTGTCTGGGGATCGGCACTCCTGGTTTTCCCCGGGCTCTTTGTCCTCGCTGCGAAGGCCAGCAAGGCCCTCGCAGGGGGAAGCCCGGACCAGCGGGAGATGATTCTGCGACTGGCCTACACCCTGATCCCTATCGGGATCTTCTCCTGGATTGCCTTCAGCCTGCCGCCGGTGATGATCAATTACAATTACATTCTATCAGTGGTCTCTGATCCCTTCGGTTTGGGATGGAACATTTTTGGGACGGCGAACTATCCTTTTAAGCCCTTCTTGACCGAATGGATACCCTTGATCCAGGGGGTCATCCTGCTGGGAGGCCTATACCTTGGCCTGACGCGTGGATACCTGGCACTCAAGCCGCTGGTGGACGACCCTATTGCGAGGGCCAAGGCTATGATCCCCCCTTCTCTCTTTGCCCTTCTCGTGGTGAACGTATTGGCAAAGCTCTACATGGGCTAGATAGAGATGCTATCCCCGGACTCGGGATGGAGACATTGATCACAACTATCCTCTGAGAAGTCCATTGCTCCAGGCAGGCCATACCCGAGGTTGGATCGCACTTCGGGAATGAGTCCGCTTCGCCTCCCTTACGGCTTCGTACACCGATAGCCCCTGGGCCAGAAGAGTCCTTGGTTGAGAGGGGTTCATTCAACTTTCTTGACCTCTTTTGCGCATCCGCATATTATGACCCTGCTTCTGTGCACTCACGGAGGGAGTACTTCGCGAATACAATCATGGAGGTGACGGATGGATCATAAGAGTCTGCGTGTCAACGGCAAACGTCTCCGATCAACCTTGGAAGAAATGGCCAAGATCGGCGCCACACCAGGCGGCGGCGTGCAGCGGCTCACACTGACCGACGAGGACAAACGGGCGAGGGATCTCTTCGTGAAGTGGCTGAAGGAGATCGACTGCGAGATCACCATCGACGAGATGGGCAACATATTCGGCCGCAGGTTGGGCAGGACCAACGCTCTTCCGCCAGTGATGAGCGGCTCCCACATCGACTCCCAACCAAAAGGGGGCCGCTTCGACGGCATCCTGGGCGTGATGGGAGCTCTCGAAGTCATGCGTACCCTGCACGAGCACGACATCCAATCCGAGCGCCCGATCGTGATCGTGGACTGGACCAACGAGGAAGGCTCGCGCTTTGCGCCCGCCATGGTAGCTTCCGGAGTCTGGGCCGGTGCGCTTCAGCGGGACTGGGCGTACGACCGCCGGGACATCACTGGAAAGCGCTTCGAGGATGAACTCATCCGCATCGGCTATAAGGGCTCGGCGCCCTGCAGTAGGTTCCCGGTTCACTGCTACTATGAATTCCACATCGAGCAGGGCCCAATGCTGGAGCGCCAGAAAAAACGGATCGGTGCACCCAAGGGCATCCTGTGCCTGCATTGGTACGACGTGTACCTCACCGGGGAGGCCAACCAGGTAGGGCCCACCCCGATGGAGGGAAGGCACGACGCCCTCGTAGCCGCTGCCGAAATGATCATCCACGTGAATCAACTCCCGTCGCGCATGAGTGGCAACATGGTGGCGACTGTCGG
>JAHECH010000530.1 GCA_024641835.1 Deltaproteobacteria bacterium | reverse complement strand
GGAGGCGGCAGATTTTCATGGCACCCTGGGCGTCCAGGTGATCAAGAGCGCCCTGAACGCGAACCTGGAGATGAAGGGCTTTGGTTTCGGCTTCATCGCTGGGAGCGTCACCTTCTGCGCCATGCTTCCCATGCGGAGCATTCCCTTCAGGGTGATCTGCCTGCTGGGGATGAACAGCGATGCTTATCCCAGGCAATCCAAATCCATCGGCTTTGATCTCATGTCCAAGCATCCCAGGAAGGGTGACCGTTCGCGGCGAAACGACGACCGATATCTCTTCCTGGAAGCCATCCTTTCAGCAAGGGAAAAACTGTACATCAGTTACGTCGGCCAAAGCCATCAGGACAACAAACCTATTCCTCCTTCGGTCCTGGCGAGCGAGCTCATGGATTATGTGGAACAGGGCTTTGAGGTCACCAGGGGAAACATCCTGGAACATCTTCTCCACCGGCACCGCCTTCAGGCATTCAGCCCCCAATACTTCCGAAACCATCCAACGCTGCGAAGCTTCTCCGAAGAGAACTACCGGGTCGCATCCGCCCTTTTGCAGAATTGCAGCGAACCTTCGCCCTTCATTTCCGCGGGGTTATCAGAGCCTGAAGAGACCTGGCGGAAGGTGGAACTGGAAGATCTGTGCTCCTTTTATCTCAACCCGTCAAAGTTCCTCCTCAATAGGAGGTTGGGGATTTACCTGGAGGAGACTACCGCGATCCCTGAGGAGAGGGAATCCTTCGATCTGTTCGGCTTGGAGCGGTACCTTCTCGAGGAGAGGCTGCTTCGGCGGCGCCTCCAGGGGCTGGACCCTGGGGATGAGCTGGAGGTGGTCAAGGCATCCGGCCGCCTTCCCTCTGGAGTGCCCGGGGAATGCCTCTTTGAGGCCATGCGGGCAGGGGTCCAGCGATTTGTGGAAAACCTCTCCCCCCTTATTCAAATCCCGGCCCCTGAGCCTTTGGAGCTTGACCTTGAGGTGAGGGGATTCAGGCTTTCAGGGAAAATGGAGGGGATCACGGCGTGGGGGCTGGTCCGGTACCGCTATGCTTTGCTCAAACCGAAAGACCACCTCAGAGCGTGGATTTACCATCTGGCTCTCAACTCTCTCAGGGGGACGGAGAGTCCAAGGTCCACCGTCCTTGCAGGCCTCTCGGAGGGGAAGGGTAAAGACCGGGAGTGGGTTGCCTACGGGTATGGTCTGCTCGAAGAAGCGGAGGACGTCCTTGAGAACCTGCTGAGGATTTACTGGAACGGCCTGACGAAGCCTCTGCCCTTCTTCCCGAAATCCTCCTGGAGTTATGCTGAGGCCGTTCACAAGGGAAAGAGCTCTCCAGAGGCACTGGGTAATGCGCTCAGGGTCTGGGAGAGCACCGAGCATGTTCCGGGAGAAGACAGGGATCCCTATTATCAACTCTGCTTCCGGCACAAGAAACCCCATGATACCGATTTTGAGGAGACCTCCCTCAACGTTTTCGGCCCGCTGCTCAAGTGCCTGGTGAAGAGATGAGGAAAAGAGGGAGAACCTAGGATGATGCGATCTTTTGATCTTTTGAATACCCCTCTGGAAGGGACAAACCTCATCGAAGCCAGCGCAGGAACAGGCAAAACATACACCATTGAAGGGCTTTTCCTGCGCCTTCTTCTGGAGAAAAACCTCTCCGTGCGAGAGATCCTTGTGGTCACGTTCACGGAAGCGGCCACTCACGAACTCAAAGAGAGGATTCGCCGCAAGCTCAGAGACGCTATCACAGCCCTTGGCACTGGCCGGGGCGAGGATCCCTTCCTGAAGGAATGGATCAAAGGAGGGAGTTTCCCCCGCGGCGCTGTTGAAAGTCTGAGAGAAGCCCTCAGGACCTTTGATGAAGCGGCGATATTCACCATCCACGGCTTCTGCATGAGGATGCTCCATGAGAATGCCTTTGAGAGCGGGTCTCTTTTCGACACAGAACTCCTCACCGACCAGGACAGCCTGATCCAGGAGATTGTGGATGACTTCTGGCGGAGAACCTTTTACACCGCGTCTCCTCTTTTTGTGAACTACGCGCTCAGCTCGAATCTCCGTCCTGATACTCTCCTCTCCCTTCTCCGGCTGCGACAGCCCTATCTCAAAATCATTCCTTCAGCGGCAATGCCTGGTGCTTCCGCGCAAGAGGAAGCGTTCAAGGCGGCCTTCGACGAGGTAAAGAGAGCTTGGCCTTCCGCAAGGGCGGGAGTGGAGAGCATTCTGCGAAGCGACGAAGGGCTAAAGCGCAATATCTATAAAGTGGAGAGACTTCCCTTCTGGGTGACGGCCATGGATGACATGGTAGAGTACAGGGAAAATGATTCCTCTCTTTTTCCTGAATTCGAGAAATTCAGCAGGGCGAAGATCGCCGGGAGTGTGAAGAAGAACTATGCCCCACCCGAGCACTCTTTTTTCGTTTTGTGTGAGTCATTGCTCCGCGCCAGGGAGAGACTGGAGGAAGCTTATGCTTCGAAGCTTCTTGGTCTCAAAGTCCGTCTCTTCGAGGAAGCAGAAGAGGAACTGAACCGCCGGAAAAAGGAGAGGAATATCCAAAGCTATGAGGATCTTCTCCTGAGGCTCCAGCGAGCGCTGGAGGGCAGGGGAGGGAAGGCCCTGGCAAGGGCGATGAGGGAAAAGTTCAGGGCAGCGCTGATCGATGAGTTCCAGGATACAGACCCTGTCCAGTACGCCATCTTCAGAGCCGTTTTCCACGGGAAAGGGAGCATCCTTTTTTTCGTGGGCGACCCAAAACAGGCGATTTACACCTTTCGGGGAGCTGACATTTTTGCGTACATGAAGGCTGCAGCCGATGTCACATGCCGCTACACCCTGGAGGAGAACTGGCGATCAGAGCCGAAGCTGGTCCACGCCATCAACACCCTTTTCTCGAATTCGAAGCGCCCCTTCTTTTACGAGAGCATCCCTTTTGTGCCAATCCACCCAGCGAGCGGTCAAGGGACAGATCGCCTTACGATAGATCGCCTTACCATACGCCCCGAGCCTGCTCCTTCTTTCCATGTCTGGTTCATGGATGCGCGGAGATGGGCGGAACACGGACAGGACATCTCGAAGAAGAGGGCCCGGCCTGAGATCGCGGAAGTGGTGGCGGCAGAGGTTTCGAAGCTTCTCAATCTGGGCAAGAGCGGAAAGGCCCTGATCGGTGAGAGACCGCTCAAGGCCGGCGATATCGCTGTTCTGGTGAGGAAAAACAAAGAGGCTGTTCTCATGCAGAGGGCTCTATCGAGGCTCCACATACCGAGCGTCCTCTACAGCACGGAAAACGTGTTCGATTCTTGGGAAGCCCTTGAGATGCAACGATTTCTTGCGGCCGTGGCTGAGCCCAACCAGGAGGGCCTCCTTAAAGCAGCTTTGAGCACCGAGATGGTTGGGAACAAAGGGGAAGGAATCGACGTCCTCAGCCAGGCTGAAACGGAATGGGAGCAGTGGCTCCTCGCCTTCAGAGACTATCATGATCTCTGGCGAGAGCGGGGCTTTATGCGCATGTTCCGCGTTTTTCTTACAAAAGAGAAGGTCCTGACTCGCCTCATCGCGTTTCCCGATGGAGAGAGAAGGATTACCAACCTTCTTCACCTGATGGAAGTGCTTCACCAGATCTCAGTGGATAAGAAGCTGAATATGGCCGGCCTTCTGAAATGGCTCGCGGAACAGCGCGACCCTGCCAAGCCCCGCATGGAAGAATACCAGCTTCGTCTGGAGAGCGATGAAAATGCGGTCAACCTTGTGACGATCCACAAGAGCAAAGGCCTCGAATATCCTGTGGTGTTCTGTCCTTTTTCCTGGGACGGTTCGAAGCTCGGAAAGAGGCAAGAGGTTTTCACCTTCCACGATGAAGAAGACGGCATGAGACTGACCCTGGACCTGGGATCTCGGGATGAGGATGAACACCGCGCTTCCGCTGAAAAGGAGCGACTCGCTGAAAACCTGCGTCTCCTCTACGTCGCCTTGACCAGGGCAAAGTCAGCGGCCCATCTCATCTGGGGCCGGTTCAACGAGGCCGAGACTTCAGCTCCCGCCTACCTCATCCATCCTCCCCCGCTCATAGAGGAGGTGAAGGACGTGGACGCCAT
>JAHECH010000026.1 GCA_024641835.1 Deltaproteobacteria bacterium | reverse complement strand
AGAGCTTACCCGTGAATAAATATTACTCTGCGAAAAACGATTAATGCACAAGCCAACTCTAACAATGCTTCGTGACTCGATGTCTTCTTCTCAAACCGGACAAGCAGTTTCGTAAATCGGTTTAACCAAGATAGCGTCCGCTCAACCACCCATCGGAGAGCCTTGTAACGCGGGTCGCGTTTCTTGGCTTGCGCTTCTTCACCCCTTTGACAGACATCGGGAATGTAGTGCCGCCCTTCGATCGCTTGCCAACCAGGTTCCCCTGTATAACCCTTGTCTGTGCATAGGTGCTGTTTCAGGTTTTTCTTCCCCTGAGGTCGGTCCCAAGAGCTTCACATCATGCTTTTGGGCCCCGCTCACGACTAGAGAGAGAGGGATTCCACGCCCGTCGACGAGAACGCTTCGCTTCGTCTCATTTTTTCCCCGATCCGTTGGGTTCGGGCCAACAGCTTCCAGGGCCATCGGAGCCTTCACCATGGCTCCATCTATGCTTTGCCATGACCACGCAATCCCTCCCATCTCATCATACTCGGCTAAACCCTTGCGCCACAGCTTCACAAAGACCCCTTTCTTCTTCCATTCAAGAAAATACTTGTGCACAGAGCTGGCGCTTCCAAATTCAGATCTTGGCAAAGCTTTCCACTGGCATCCCGTCCGCAAAACATACACGATGGCCTCAAGCACTTTGCTCGGATCCATGGGCTTGCCTCCCCCTCCGGGACATCGCAAATACTTACGCTTCATCTCCCGTCGAGGTTTTGAAATGAGCGGCTTGGCCCGTTCCCAGAACCCATCCGAAATCGTCCATGATTTGATGGCTTTCATGAAGCATACCTACACCCTAACGACGGCAACATGACAAGCTTTTATTTGCGGATAAGTCCTAACCCATTTTTCACATCTCTTCTTACTTTTTCTAGATCTCTATCGAAGGGATCCCCGAATCCGTCTCCAGTCATATCTTCCTCCTCCACGATATCTCCGGCTCGAATATTCCAAAACGTATGAACATCTATTTTCTCGATTCTGCCGTCGGCACGAAAGAGCATCACTCTATTCTTGCGTGGACTTTTGCCCGCAAAAAACCCGGCGGGACAGTGAGTCACGCATTTCAGCCCCAGTTCATGTTAGCCGCTTCGCGGCAGGGAATTTGCGTGGCAAGCCTTTTCTCTAAATTCACCGCCTTCTTTCCCATCACACTCAACCTAGCCAGTCAACTATGATGCCTCTCCAAATCTATTCGGAAAGGAGAGTATCAGGATGAAAGACTGGTATGAGAGAATGATCGAGAACCTTCAACTCAACGGAAAAGGAGAACGAACTCAACAAGCTTACACCCGCACCTTGCGCATGCTCATCGACTTCTATAGCAAAACTCCCGACCTCGTCACCGAAGGGGAACTCCAGGACTACTTCCTCCACCGCAAAAATGTCAGTAAATGGTCCCCCAAAACCATGCGTATCTGCTATTGCGGTATCCGCTTCTTCTATGAGCATCCCTTCCAGAGGGACTGGCACATCCTCGGTATCCTAAGAGCTCAGAACGAACATTGCCTCCCCTCAGTGCTTAACGTCGAGGAGGTCAAGCGCATCCTTTCCTGTGTGAACACCCTTCAGAACTACGTCTTCCTCTCCACCGTCTACTCCTGTGGCCTCAGACTCCAGGAAGCCCAATACCTTGAAGTCTCCGACATCGACAGCAAGCGCATGATGATCCATGTCCACCAGCGCAAAGGGGCCAGATCCTCCTCCACTCATGCGGCAATCGCCACTGCCCCTCCTGCCAGAAGCACAAAACTCAAAAGTGGATACAAAAACAGATGAAGTGGCAGTCGCCAGGTCACCACTTCCTCATCACCTTCACAACTCCCCAGCAACTGCACCCCTTCATCCGCAGCAACCAAAGCATCGCTTACAACGCCTTGTTCACAGCCTCCTCACAGGCTATGAAAACACTGGCCCTTGACAAAAACCACATAGGTGGGGATTTGCCGGGCTTCTTCGGTATCCTCCATACCTGGGGTCGCCAGCTCCACTACCACCCGCATATCCACTACATCGTCCCCGGAGGTGCCATCTCAACACAGGATCAATCCTGGCATCCCTCCCATGCCCACTTCTTCCTCCCTGTCAAAGCCCTTTCTAAAATCTTAAAGGCCAAGTTCCGCCTCGAAATGAAAAAGGCGGCACTACTGGACAAGATCAATCCTGAGGTCTGGAACATAGACTGGAACGTCAACTCCCAGGCCATAGGGGCTGGCGCTCCCTCTATCAAGTACCTCGCCCCCTATGTCTTCAAAGTGGCCATCACAAACAATCGTATCCTCAAAGTAGAAAATCACACCTTCTTCCGCTATAAGAAGCTCCATAGCTCCCGCCGGAGAACCATGGGATTGGATGTCATGGAGTTCATCCGGCACTTCCTCCAGCACGTCCTTCCCACAGGCTTCATGAAAATAAGCTACTATGGCTTCCTCAACCCTACATCCTCCATAACACCAGCAGGGTGGCTACCCTCATCCATCTCATCTCCAGCTTCAACCTCCCACCCCAGGAAGAAACTCAAATCCGAGCCCCTCTACCCATCACCTGCCCGCACTGCGGAGGTGTACTCCAATACCGCGCTTCCTTCCTCCCTCTCTAACTACATCCAACAGATACCGGATAGAACCATTGTCCGTGCGTGTTATGACACAGCCTCTCTCTATCTTTCTGCTATGTCGTCAAAGAGCAAGGGGATATGCCCAACTATTGCCGTCCTCAGGGTGAAACCCCATTTACAGCAAGCTGACTCCCCTGGCACACGTCAAAAATCGCCTCTGTATGCCTCACAGATCCCTTGCTACTCCAGACCAACCCAATCACCCATCCCGCCTTTCAATCCAAAAGAACATGAGACCAAAAGCTTTACCTGCCTCTGGCAGGTGAACCCTATAGGGAACGATGCATACCGCACCGGGCTTCTTGAACCCAGGATTGAAACGACCTTTCAGATCGTCTCGATCCTTATTTGTTTGGAACTGAGACAACCCACCTTGGGCCTCCCCCACACTTGGCCCGCGAAATTGAGCCTGCCGCACCTGCGCGACTCTTTTTTGCTATCGTTGCGTGCCGCTGACGACGCGCCTTGTCGTGTGTGGGTACTGGTCTTCGGCCTGCGCGCCACCCAACGAGACTGTCGAAAAACCTGTTTTTAGAACCGTTGTCTTGTTCCCCATGGAAACAGTCAAGCTGTTCCCATGATCAGAGCACTTCTCACCCTGTCTGGTGACAGAGCGGAGGATCCCTTGATTCGTTCTCGACGCGCAGAAGAGTCTCGCGCGCACATTCCGGCCTCATTTTCTCTATGCGGCCATCGCATAACTCGCCCCGAAGTGCAGGACCTTCTCGATGTTGTGAACCAGACAGTAGAGCATCCACTGAATGTTGACCTTGATCCGACCTCGCAGCGTGAACCGGTCCATTCTCTTGCAGGCCCGAACATTGCCGAAGACCGGTTCTATAATTCCCAGCCGTTTGCTGTAAGTTCGGCGTCCCTCTTTTGTGTCGATCTTCTGCTTCATCTCATCGGTAATGCTGCCCGGACGTTGCCCATAAAATACATGAACCTGTCGCGATACCGTATTGGGCTTGCGCAAGCATTTGGAACGCAATTGACAATCCCGACAGCCAGTCTTCGGCGCCTGGTAGGCAATGGCCTTATACCCGTCGGCCGTGCAGAAATTGCGGTTCCTTATGTATAGCCCCTGGCCAGCAGGACAGATAAGCTTGCCGGTGCGATCATCCAGCTTGAAGTCTTCCACGCTGAACCACCGCTTCTTAGATTTGTATCTTTCCTTGCGCTTGTCTACCGAACGGCGGTGCCGACCCGCATCTGCAAAGCGGACATCCCGCTTGCGGAACTGCGGATCCGGCACGTAAGCATCAACTCCCAAATCCTTACATACCTCAAGGTTCTTCACACTGTAATAGCCACTGTCAGCGCTGATTCGCCTGTCCTTTAGAGGTTCCCGCCAACCAATAGCTTCAAGTTTCTCTTTCGCTCCCTCCAGCATCGGCTTAGCATGGCTCCCGTCTTCCCCGTCACCAAAGACTTGCGCATGCACTACCACCTGGTGCTTCTCGTCCGCCAACGCATTGGCATTGTATCCCTGAATCACTCCATGGGAAGTGGCCATCTTGGCCGACTCGTTGTCGGTCACGTTGCTCTGAATCTCCTCCCCACTCGCTCCTTTCTTCCGTTCGTTCTCCGAAAGAAACTTCTCAATTCGTTCCGCCTGCCTCTTCAGTCGCCTGATCCGTTCCTCCCTGCGTTCTCGATCCGAATCTCGCTTCTTCCTCTCCGCCTTGTCCGCCTCCCTATGTTCACGGATAGCTTCCCTAACCTTCCTTCCCAGGTTCTCCTTCTTCTTTTCCAGATCCTCGAATTTGCCAGACCATTCCTTTGAAGCATTCGACGACAGCTTCAAGCCGTCCAGGCTGAAATGAGTCCCTCCCAGGAGTCCTTCTTCATCGCAGACCAGCAGCACTTGCGTGAACAGCCAGCCAATTTCCTCGCCCATCGATGAGATGAACGCCGCTATGGTGCTGTGATCCGGCTTCTGTCCGCATGCCAAGGCCATGAACGTTACATTCTCGCAGCACGCTCGCTCAAGCGCACGTGACGAGATCATCCCTCGCGAGTACCCAAACAGCACAACCTTCAACAGCACTTTCGGATCCTAGGCGCTTCGCCCCGTTTCATCATTGCAGAACCGCTCGTCAAAATATCACGTATCGATCCCCTCCTCGATCAGATGATGAATTGCATATTCCAGTGTCCCAGGAACCAACTGTTCCTCCAGACTCACCGGTATCATCATCAATTGCTTGTAGTCGTAAGGTTTGTATCGTGCCATCCGTGGCTCCTATCCCATCACGTCGTTTCTACTGCACTCCAAATGTACCACAGATGACTCTCGTTACAATCACGAATTGCACCACTTTCTACTTTTTCGACAGCCTCAACGGCCAGCATCAGCCGCATTGCGGGTGTCGCCCGAACCTTCGCCGGGGCGGCGCGGTAGCAATGTCGGCCGCATGCAGGGTTGGGCGGCGTTTTCTTTTGCAGTCATTTATGGTCTACGCACCACATAGCTGTAGTAGTTACTCGATGCGAAAAAGACACCCTCTGCGGACTCTCGCATGCGATCGTCCGCCCACGCATTTGCTTCCTCAACAATCATAGCCTTGGCAGCGGGTAGAAGTCTGCGCATAGACTCCACACTGGGAGCCCAGTAATCTGCTTTGCCTATGTCACACACCACATAATAATAAGCAGTGACAAATTCTAAGCCCGCTGTAGTTAATAGAAGCGGCATCTGGCGCATCACCCGCGGTTGGGTGACTATGGAACTGATAATCAACTCGTCATAGCTCTTGCCCTGGTGGGCATCTGGATGGCTAAAAGTGCAAGACGCATAGTCGCCATCAAAAATGCCCAGAAAGCCGCCGGGCCTGACAACGCGCACCATCTCTTTGAGGACCACCAATGGGTCGGCAAGATGACTCACCAGGCTGTGAGCCACCACCGCATCAAATGAATCATCTGGTAACTCAAGACTCCGTGCGTCTCCTGCCTGAAACTCTGTCCGCTCGCCGACCCCTTCTTCAGCCGCCAGTTCTTTGGCCCGCTCCACCAAATGGGGGCTAATATCAATGGCGATGACACGGCCTGTGAACCCAGGCCGTGCAGCAATTTGGCGAGCGGCAAATCCCGTTCCACACCCCAGGTCGAGCACCGATTGAACACCATCAATCTGCATGGTATCCAGATATTCATGCAGCATCCTTCGAAAGACCGGGTGTCTGCCACGAGATTCGAGGCGAGTGGCTACAGCATCAAGCATAACTTTGTCGAGTGCTTGAGTATCGCCGTAGGCATCAAATGGTTTTTCTATAGTTGCCATGTCGACATCCTCCTTTGATGATGGATATACCGGGGCTTATCAAATCACCTTCAGCCGCCTAACGGGGCGCGGGTGAGCAGCGAGCCCACGGACAAGCTTGCTTGCACGGGGGCATCTCTGCTCGAACCGAGTTGATAGGCCGCGCTTCGCGGCGTAGCAACGCGGGGCCACCCCTGCCCCGATAGGCTCCACGCGAAACGTTGAGCCTATCAACTTATTGATTGGATTTCTGGATAATATCAGCCGTCATAAACAATGCAATAAATACTGGCAGCGATATTCAATCAGCATATCATTTGCTAACTTAATAACACTACCGCTGAACTTTTATACAACTTTAAGGATAATCTCATTCGATCGATATTCCCTCCGAGTTGCTTTCACGTTTCAATCTCACTCTTGAGGACAAAGCAATCCCTAACTCATATCGCAGCCAGTATAGAAAATGGCTTCGGTACTATCTTGAGTTCTATCACAAGTATCAAAAGAACTATTCAAGTGAGACAAGTCTCGGACTTTTCATACAAAAACTACAACAGAAGAACCGAACGCAAAAGAACCGAATAAAAAGATGTTCATACTGAAGAGCGAAGCGACTGAGGAATGACAGTCAGCAGCAAGTACTTTATGCCTTCGACACTGCTAAGCAGGTTGTAGTCTTCAGATTACCCCTCGATTGAGCAAATGATTTAACTCGTCAGCGCTCAATCCCGCTATCCCGAAGCGCTCCATCGTTCTCCCTTCTTTGAAGTAGTCAGTCTGATTTATCTCCGAGGCCAAAGTAATCAAGGATTTAATTACAGGCACAGGAACTTTAAGCATGTCACCCAGAGACGCCAGGCAAACCAAACCATCGGGAACGTCCTCCGTTATATATCTAGTACGCAAGTGTTCATGCCCGGAGAGTCCGTAAAGATTTGGCAAAGTTTTTTCAAAGTGGTCGAAGCTATAGCGATCAGTCCAACCTGCAGCGCTAAAGATAGCACCTCTTTCCCTGCTTACGGCTTTATAAACCCTCAATACCGAGGGCGTCGTCGCATCCCGCCACATGTCGAACCGCCCTTTTGTTGCTTCGATCCAGCCTGTATTCAGTATGCTCCCAGGTACGTGGGTGAAGACATTTGGGGTACTCAAACCAACTTCAAGGACATTGGTTCCCTTTAGCAGAGGTACAGGGCAGACTCCGTCCAGCTCATCAATGACCTTATCGGTATCCGCGGTGGGTATGGCTGAAATCGGCAACTTTTTTAAGCCTCCGCCATAAAAGAATATGACTGTTTTAGCTTCACTAACAACACGTCTACATGCAAAAAAACAGGATGATGTTTCAGCTATTTTCACATTCTTGTTTCTAGCTTTCCTCTTAATTATTTTGGCAAACAACAGCGAACCACCGTGTCCGGCCGGCATAACTATGTTTTGTCCGTCTTCCAGGTGCGGGGCGCAAAGCTCAGCGACACATTCTTGTCCGGCAGTCGTTGTGGTCACCATGATGAGTCTAGCGCCCTTTATCGCCTCTGCGATTTCTGTTGTTACTACGTCCATCCTGGCAAAACCCTGCCTTCCTGCCAAGCCTGAAACCAACGATAACTCGATTCCACCACGTTCAATAACTGGATCCAGATTGTTCTTAAACCTGGGCATGTCATATAAATTTACTTTATGTCCCGCTAAGGTCAAGGCAGCCGCCATCGTGTACCCGCTATTTCCTGCTCCGATCACTGCTATTTTTTTTAAGCTCATGCTACCTCCTCATGACGGATAACCTACCCTTGCAATAAAATTCCCCATTCCATACAGAACTCCAGCCCTATCTTCACATAAACGGAGGAGTCCCCTTTATTCTAGAATCATTTTATAGATCTAAGCCACTTAGGGAAAGATTACGTGAGAGTAAAAAGCCAACTTCTGCTCTTATCTAATGCCGATTATCAAACTTACTATTACACTGACCTATCCACTAAAGCTGTCAATCCCAAAGGCTCTCGATCATTGGCCATTCGCTAGCTTGCAGTGCAATTGTACTCCCTGCGAGCGTGCTCTTGGCATCGCATCCTTATACCTTCTAATCCTGTTCCATATATGATTCACACCTTACCTGATGGAGGTGTTTGAGGACAGCCTCCTGTGCATCTATTAGGTGACAAGCAATTGACTTCTCAACGCATTTTTTAGTTCCTAAGAAGAGAGTAGCATACATAAACTGATCGGGTACCCTATATCTTGGCGCTTATCACATAACTTGATAAACTTGGAATTCGCAACTGGCACTGTAAGCTTACTATTCCTTGCCTAAAAGTTCGCCTCTATCATAAGTCCAGGTGATTGGCCCTCTCTCTCTGGCTATTTCTTCTCTCCTCTTCCTTGTCCGTTCCACATTAACTATCATTGCTTCAGCATCTATTGCCACACCGTAGTCCCTCTCTCCGGCCTCGATTGAAACCTTCCTGTTGAGCACATCATCCAGTATCATCCGTGGCTCTCTTTCCAGAGGATCACCATATCCTCCACCCCCACCCGCAAAAATATGTACCTCATCTCCTTCCCTAATAGGTCCAGTATACCTTGAGGAGAGTACGTCCTGAGTCCCATCGGCATGTATTAGGATGGTCTTCCACTTTTTGCCCGGGCAGCCGCCGTATAAACCCCAGGCTGGCGTCTTGTGCCTGTCATCTCGTACTAACAATTGTCCTTCTCCATGAAGCAGTTTAAAAACCCTGTGGACACCCAACCCACCCCGATATTTGCCAGCACCTCCGGAATCGGTCCACAGCCTGTTCTGCAGCCACCTGACGTGCGGTTTGGGTAAGTCATCCAATTCATTCGCCTCCACTGTTGTACAATCTACATTAGTGACGCCGAAGTCTAAATAATCAATCCCGTCCTTGTCGGGGCGCGCTCCCCACCCACCAACATGGAGACTGCCCTGGCGAAAGTACTTGCCGCTATGAGGATCTCTCCCCGATATAAAACAAGGCCCACAATTGCCGCACTCGCAGGCCGGTATCTTTCCGGGAAGCACCTTAGCTAAAGCACCCAACACAACGTCTTCAGTTCTCTTTATAGTCAGCACCCTCAAGGCTACTGGTGCGGGTGGCAGGGGGTTCAGTATAGTTCCCAATGGTATTTTGATCGTTATGGGCACAATACATCCGCCGTTGTTTGGAATTGCAGGATCGGTTATAGACTTGATGGCACAGTAGGTGGCTGCGTATACCCCAGGGGGAGTGCAATTCCATGGGTTTTTTATCTGTGGGTCTGTTCCCTCAAAATCTACGGTAACATTAGAACCCTGTATAGTAACCGTCACCGCGATCTTTACCAATTCCTTGGGATCCATAGAATCTGCATCCCAATAATCATGAAATCTATAGACACCGTCGGGTATCTCCTCTATCTTTTTGCGCGTCCACCTCTCCGCCATATCAAAAAGTTCCCTAATTGCCTCGAAGAAGACCTCCTTGCCGTACTCCTCTATGATTGCTATTATTCTCTTTTTTCCAACCTCATTTCCTGCTATCTGAGCTCTTAGGTCCCCAAAGCAGAGATCTGGCATTCTTACGTTTCTTTCCCATATCTTAAAGAGTGTATCATTAGGCTTACCCTGATCGTAAAGCTTTAAGATTGGTATGCGTAGTCCCTCCTGAAATATTTCTGTAGCCCTTGACGACAAACTTCCCAGATCTATTCCCCCCATATCGGTATTGTGCAAGACGCTACCACATAGGGCAACAACCTCACCTTTGCAGATGACTGGTGTTACTACATTGTTATCTGGTATGTGTGTACCACCATCATAAGGATCATTCATTATGAAGATATCACCCTCTTTCATTTCATGGGGAGGGAAGACACTTACAATTCTCTTTGTAGCCATAAATAACGTCCCGAGGAAAAGCGGCATTGCCATAGCTTGACTAACGGTATCCCCATTGGGAGTAAATATTGCCTGGGTTGTATCCTGTGACTCTTTTACTATCGGAGAGTAAGCACTCTTCATCACGCTCATTTGCATTTCATTGGCGATAGCGTCCAATTTATTTCGTATGACTTCCAGAGTTATTGGATCAATTTTCATCCCTTACCCCTCCTTAACCTTAACGATAATATTATGCGCTTCATCAACATGGCACGTCTGCCCTGGATAAATTACGCTGGTAGTATCTGGCTGTTCAATAATTAAAGGCCCTGTTAAGGTTTCTCCTCGAGGAATCCTATGTCTCTCATATAAAGGAACTTCGACATATCCGCCAAGTTCTCGAAAATAGGCCCTTCTGGTTCCCTTTTTTGCTTCAGATAGAGAATAACCACCCTTATATGTTAGATGTGGTCTGGGCAGGGAAAAAGAATATTCCGCTCTCAGATTTACAAATTCTACCTCAATTTCAGGAGTGCTAAACCCGTAGATCGCCTTATATATATTATGAAAATCTTCTGAAGCCTTTGAAAGCTCTATCGAACCCATTTCCTTTGCAAGCGGGACATCAAGCTCCCAGCCTTGCCCAACATATCGCATCTCGCCTACTCTGCGAATGTTGACTTGATGCTGTGCCACCTCGTCGGCTTCCATAGCCTTAATCCCTAGTTGGTCCAGTTCAGAGAAAAAGCTATTTGCCTCTTCCACTTTCGCTTCCTTTGCGTTTTTCCAAAATGTTTTGCTATAAACATGCTCAATATTTGCCACAAGCAAACCGAATGCTGATAGCGTGCCCGGTGAAGGTGGTATAATCGTATAAGGGATCGAAAGTTCCCTAGCTAAAATTCCACCGTGGATCGAGCTAGCTCCGCCTAAAAGTACTAAATGGAAATTGCGGGGGTCGTGGCCCCTCTTTAGAGAAACAAACCGGATCTGATTCATCATATTTTCATTAATGACTTTATGGATTCCGTATGCAGCCTCCACTATATCTAGATCTAGTGGCTCTGCTATTGATGCAACTGCTTTTTCTGCGAGTTCCACAGACAGCGTTAGCTCACCGCCGGCAAAATAACTAGGATTAAGATATCCGAGTACTAGGCTCGCATCAGTGACCGTAGGCAGTGTACCACCCCTGTTATAACAGGCAGGCCCAGGCTCAGCGCCAGCGCTTATTGGTCCTACGCGCAACCCCCCTCCCGGTGCTATCCAAGCAATGCTCCCTCCGCCCGCACCTATGGTGGTTAAGTCAATCATTGGCACCCTCAACGGATATCCCGCGAATTCCGCCTCGGTTGTGGTAAGAGCCCTGCCCCCTGCAACCAAGGCTACATCACAGCTAGTCCCTCCTAAGTCTATGCTAATCAGATTCTGAACCTTAGATTGTTCCCCAGCAAATACAGCACCAATTACCCCAGCTGCGGGCCCGGAAAAAAGCAGCGCAACAGCCTTTTCAGAAACTGACTTAGCTCCCATTATTCCCCCGTGAGATTGTATTACCTGAAGCCCTACCTGTATCCCCATATCATTGAGGCTCTTCTCAAGTTCTCCCAAATATGCTAAAACGCTTCCGCGAATATAGGCGTCAGAAAGGGTGACTAGCACTCTTCTATACTCCCTAAAAACTGGATTTAGAGCTGACGACATCGAGATCCACAGCCGCGGATACATTTGCTGAACGATTTCCTTCGTCCTTATTTCATGGACCGGGTTTATGAAGGAAAAGAGGTAGCAGATTGCAAGTGCCTCTATATGAAAAGAACTGACTAATTCTGTAACCGCCGACCTAACCTCCTCCTCGTTAAGCGGCTCTACGATAGCGCCGGTAGCATCCATTCTCTCGACAATTCCTGCTCTCAAATATCTAGGACAAAGATATGTCGGCGCTTCAGGATCCATTGAGTAATCATACATAGTATGGCGCCTTTGCGTACCAGTTTCCACAATATCCTCAAATCCCTTTGTCACTAAAAGACCAACCTTCGCCCCTTTCTTTTGTAAAATGGTATTAGTAGCAACCGTAGTCCCATGAATGATGCGTTCCACTTGCTCGGCTTTGCAATTCGCCATCTTGAGGATCCTATCCACTCCTGTCACCACACCCTGAGCAGGATTCTGAGGGGTACTAGATACCTTTGTAGCAAAAATTCTGTTCTCATCCTTTAGGCAAACGACGTCTGTGAAAGTACCGCCAACATCAACACCAATTTCAATCATTCTATGTCCTCCTCAATTATATTTGGTAACACTCTTGTCCAAAAACGGTTTTAGAGAAAATTGATTGAAAGTGTCCTCCTCTTGGGAGATCGTAGTTTTGCCAAAAGCGATGAACCTCCAAGGAAGCAAGGAGGACTGAGACCATGGTACGTTGTGCAAGCCTTTTTAGTCAACTGGTTGCTCTTTTCAACCGCGGCCACTTCTATCAACTCGTCAGGAAGCATCGGGCCGAACATTACTCTAAAGGATATAGCTCCTGGGACCATTTTGTAGCCATGCTCTTTTGTCAGTTAGCACAAGCCAAAAGCCTCCGAGAGACCTGTGGTGGACTGGCCTGCACCATGGGAAAGGTACGACATCTGGGGATGAAGGAGCCTCCCAATGAGTCCACTCTTTCTTACGCCAATACCCACAGACCATGGGGGATGTTTCGCGATCTTTTCTATGAGACGGTGAATATGTGCAAGACGGCAGCTCCCAAAAACCGTAAATTCCTTTTCAGAAACAAACTGCTTTCCCTAGATGCTACCACCCTCTCTCTTTGCTTAGCCCTCTTCCCTTGGGCTGAATTCCGTCAGAAGCAGGACACCGTGTTCTCATAGGACACGTGATCCCTCCTTCAAGATTACGGATGGCCAATTATTATGCTACCTATTGGCGTTGATAAACAACCTCGCCACCAACCATTGTCATCAAAGGCTCTATTTCCTTAATCATTTCCACGGGACAGGTAAGTATGTCGTCGGAAAGGATTGCCAAATCAGCCAACTTGCCCGGCTCGATTGAACCTTGCTTGTCTTCGTCACCAGAAATATATGCCGAGTTTATCGTGTGGTGGATGAGTGATTGCTCACGGGTAAGTATCAGGTCAGAGCCAAGTAATCCAGCCCATTTTGACTGCCGGGTAAGGTCAATCCACACCAGCATGCTCGGGCGCCATTCGCAATAGTGGGCATCAGACCCGCCACCGACTATAACGCCATTTCTCATGTATTCCTTCACGGGGTTTGAGCGGCTCGCCCTCTCCCACCCCCACCATTTGACCATGTCGCCGCCCATGGTATATGTATGCGCAGTCTGGCAAGCCACCCTGACGCCAAGCTTCTTAATTCTTTCAAAATGCTCCGACCTTGGCAGAAAACCGTGTACAAGAACCCAGTGCTTAGATTCTATTGGCGTCTGTCGGTTCACCTCCTCCCAGATATTCAGAAGGAGTTCAATCCCGGCATCACCCAGACAATGTATACCTACACGCCAACCAGCTTGGGCAGCACGGATACACAACCCCCGTAAGGTCTCTTCAGGCACAGTTAAAGTCCCCCGATAGTCCGGCGCTTCCTGTTCCCTGGGTATGACCATATAAGGCTCGTGGAAGAGGGCCCCCTGGATGCCGCCGTCCAGCATCGTCTTAAGCCCGTCTATTCTCAGCATGTCATCCCCGAAGTCACCAAGACCTGCCTGTCTTGAAATAGTCTTCGGGCCAAGACTTATTTGCTCTGAGGTCAATGGAGCCCCTAGTATGTCAGGGCCAAAGGGTAGCATTATCTTTGACCTTACTGTTAATTCTCCATTGGCCCTAAGCTCCCGGTAGACCTCTAGGTTCTCGAGAGGAACGAAAGTGTCTATAACACTGGTTATGCCAAGACTGTTGTACTCTTTCATTATTGATTTCAGCACTTCTACCTTCTCTCCGTGGGTTGGCTTTGGAATTAGTGCCTTTACTCGCTCAGCAGCGACGTCACTAAGCCAACCGGTGGGTTCGCCAGTTGCCGGGTCTTTCATGATTATTCCGCCCACGGGTTGAGGCGTATCCTTAGTTATATTCGCTAACCTCAAGGCATAACTATTAGCACACGGGAAATGGAGATGCTCGACATGGAGCACCGGGTTATTGGAAGAGACCGTGTCCAGTTCCCAGCGATTAGGGCTCCTGCCTTCCTTAAGTTGCTGTGGCTCAAAGCCAAGCTGGGTTGTTTCGACCCACTTTCCTGGTCCGGCGGCTTTACAGGCGTCACCAATTATCCTCAGTACGTCAGCGATTGACCTAGCACTGGCCAGTGACACCTTTTGCTTCTCCAGCCCCATTACGAGCATATGGTTATGAGAATCGATATAACCGGGTATCACCGTCTTCCCCTTCAGGTCTATCATCTCTGCATCCTGGCCGGCAGACGCCTTAACCTCTTCGTCACTACCAACAGCGAGGAACTTGCCGTTTTGGATAGAGACCGCCTGAACTATCGTGAAGTTCTTGTCGACCGTAATGATTTTCCCGTTGTAAAGTACATTGGGTTTGTCAGCCTTCTCACTCATTGACGTTCGCCTCCCGCCTGAGGGTTTTACTGCTATTGTCATCTCATCCAGCCATGACAATGGTTTTGACGCGTCGGCTCTTTACTTCAGCCCCAGAGCACGCGGCACGAACAACACAATATCGGGGAAGATGGTAACTAAGACGACATAACCAATCAAAACTGAAAGGAAGGGTACAATACCCCGGATAATAGTAGGCAAGGGGACATCCTTGGCCACTCCCTTGATAATGAAGACGTTTATCGCCACTGGGGGCGTAATTAGCGCTGCCTCAAGCAATATCGTGAGCTGAACTCCAAACCATATAGGGTCAAAATCCAGTGCCAGAATTATAGGAAACACAATGGGAATGGTGAGTATCATCATTGATAGACCGTCCATAAGACAGCCGAGGATGAGGTAGATATAAATTATACTGGCCCAAACAATGTATCGATTTGCCTGCATCTCCGTTATGAAGCCAGCAAGCTGGGATGGCAACCCGGTCAGGGTCAGGAAATAACCGAATATCTTTGAGCCGACAATGATGAGGAAAACCATCGCGGAGACGCGACCCGTGTCCAAAAGGCTTCCCACAAAGTTGTGCCGGGTCACTTTTTTTCGGCTCAGCACAAAAAGCAACGCACCAAAGGCGCCGATCCCAGCAGCTTCAGTAGGGGTGAAAACCCCCCAATAGAGTCCGCCAATCACCAATAGGAACAAAAAAAATACCGCCCACGTATTCTTGAAGGCTACTATTCTCTCCACGAAGTTTGTTTTAGGACCGCGGGGGCCAAGAAGCGGATTACGCTTACACATAATGTATATCATGGCCATGAACAAAAAAGCATTCAATATTCCGGGCAGAACACAGGTGATAAACATCGTGCTTATCGACATTTTAGTAAGGATACAGAAAAGGGCAACGGCCACGCTTGGTGGGATGAATCCGCCTAATGTACCACCGGCGGCGCACGTACCGCACGCCAGCCCGTCATCGTATTTGTATCTTTTCATCTCTGGCAAAGACACTGTGCCCATGGTAGCCGCCGTAGCCAGGCTTGAGCCAGAAACAGCCCCAAAGGCAGCGCATGCCCCAATAGTGGCCATAGCCAGACCAC